>JAWXUG010000105.1:0-5645 GCA_044432885.1 Erysipelotrichaceae bacterium
TTAATGTGTCCGCATTGTGATGTTGCTTTAAGTTTTCATAAACAAGAAAACCAACTTAAATGTCATATTTGTGACTATACAATGAACAGTGAAGTGCGTTGTCAAAAATGTGGTGGAAAAACATTTGCCCAATTTGGTTATGGTACACAAAAAGTACAAGAAGTGATTGAAGCCATGTTTCCTAATGCAAAAACATTAAGAATGGATAGAGATACTACAAGAAATAAAAATGGCCATCAAATCATACTAGATCAATTTGAAAACCATCAAGCAGATATTTTAATAGGAACACAAATGATTGCTAAGGGATTAGATTATCCTAATGTTACCCTTGTTGGTATATTGAATTCGGATAGTGGATTAAACCGCCTAGATTTTAGAAGTCAGGAAGATGTTTTTTCTTTAATCATGCAATCAGCTGGAAGAAGCGGGCGCTCTGATAAAAAAGGGGATGTTTTTTTACAGGTATACAATCCAGAACATTTTGTTATCCAAAGTGTGATGAAACAAGATTATTACGCTTTTTTCCAACAAGAAATGAAATATCGCCATAACGGACAATATCCACCTTACACCTATCTAGCTAGCATCTATATTCAACATATTCATTTAGATAAGGTGATTACAAGTTTAAAATTTGTAAGTGAAGCACTAATGGAGTGTCCATTTAAACGACTTGGCCCTACCAATTTAACAAGGTTAAAAGGGATTCATCGCTATCGGATTCTTTTAAAAACAAAAGATTTGCAAGCGATGATTGATTATCTTAACCAATTAGTCGTACAATATGATATGAATAAATGTCAGGCGGGAATCAAAATAGAAATCAACCCGCATTATGTGGAGTAAATATGAATACTAGAAAATTAACCTATGAAATTTTAAAAAAGATTATCATTGATAAACAATATGCTAATTTATTAATGAGACAATATAAAAAAGATGAAATCAAACCGATAGTTACCCAGGTTGTCTATGGCGTTTTACGCAATTGGGATTTACTGAGTTTACAATGGTCTACTTATGCAACAAAGACAAAAATGAGAACACGGATTCTTTTTAATATGGCAGCGTATGAATTTTATTTTTTAAATGAAGAAAAATATGCAGTTGTTAATGAAACTGTTGGGTTAGCTCAAAAAGAAGAAAAGAGCTTTGTAAATGCAGTTTTACGAAGAATGGTTGAGCAAGAGATGGTCTATAGTGAAGATGATGCCATCAATTATTCCATTCCAAAGTGGATTATGAATCTTTGGAAGGCACATTATGGAGAAGAAACTGCCAAACAAATTGCTAAACAAAGTATCGAAACGCCTGTGGTCTATTATCAATTAAATACGCTTGTTTCCTCTAAACAACAAATGGAAAAGATAGGTGCTAAATTTATCAATGATACCTCCTTTACTTTTTACGATTCACTTATTCAAAGTGATTTGATGAAACAGGGATGCTTTCAAATACAGGACTTTGGCGCAAGTTTAATCGTTGAACATTTAGCCTTAAATTCTGGATTGAAGGTATTAGATTTGTGTGCAGCACCTGGTGGCAAAACAGCACAAATCGCTATGAAAATGAAGGATGATGGTGAAATTATTGCTTGTGATCTTCATCCTCATCGTGTGGCTTTAATTGAAGAAAAAATGAAGACTTTACATATTAATAGTGTTTGCGCTAAGGTAATGGATGGGACTTGTTTAAATGATGCTTGGTTAGAACATTTTGATCGTATTTTATTAGATGTTCCCTGTTCAGGCTTAGGTGTCTTATCAAGAAGACCAGATATTAAATTTCATACATCTGCTGAAAATATTGATGAAATTATTCAAATTCAAGCTCAATTATTAAAGACAAGTGTTCATTATTTGAAAAAAGAGGGTATTATGGTATATAGTACTTGTACGTTAAATAAAAAAGAAAATGAAAAACAAATTCAACAGTTTTTACTTCAACACCCTGAAATGAAACTGTTACATGAAGAAACAATATGGCCACATGAATCGTTGAGTGATGGATTTTACTTGGCTAAAATGATTAAACAATAGGAGATAACATGAAAAATATCTATGATTTCACATTGAATCAATTGATTGATGAATTAACTTTATATAACGAAAAAAAGTTTAGAGCAAAACAAATCTATCAATGGCTTTATCATAAAAGAGTTCAAGATTTTTCTTTAATGAGTGATTTAAAGAAAACCTTTATTGATGTGTTAAACCAAAATTATCATTTAGCTGGTTTGAAAATTAAATCTAAACAGATCGCTAAGGATGGGACTGTTAAATTTTTATTTGAATTAACTGATGGAGCGCTTATCGAAACCGTTTTAATGCGTTTTGAATATGGTAATAGTTTATGTATTAGTTCTCAGGTTGGATGCAATATGGGATGTAAATTCTGTGCAAGTGGTTTATTAAAAAAACAACGTGACCTTACTAGTGGCGAAATGGTGGCTCAAGTCATGGAAGCAATCATTCATTTGGACCAAGATGAAGAAAGGCTCAGTAATATCGTTATTATGGGCACAGGTGAACCTTTTGATAATTATCAGAATGTTATGGATTTTTGTGCGATTGTTAATGATTCACTAGGATTAGCTATAGGGGCACGTCATATTACGATTTCAACTTGTGGTTTGGCACCAAAAATTCGTGAATTTGCAAATGAACATACACAATATAATTTAGCTATTTCTTTACATGCAGCAAATGATGAGTTAAGAGGACGTATTATGCCAATTAATCATGCTTATGATTTGAATGAATTGGTAGAAGCACTTAGGTATTATCAACAACATTCTAATCGTAAGATTACATTAGAATATATTTTATTAAAAGATGTCAATGATTCAAATCAAGATGCGATTGATTTAGCGAAAATATGCAACAAATTAAATGCTTATGTGAATTTAATTCCTTACAACGCTGTGGATGAACATGGATTTCAGGGAAGTGATCATAAGCGAGTCTTGGGCTTTTACGATTGTTTGATGAAAAATAAAGCCAAAGCAACCATTAGAAATCGTGTTGGAGATGATATTGACGCAGCTTGTGGGCAATTACGTGCAAAATATGAGGGTAAGGCATGAAATATTTTGGAATTACAGACAAAGGATTAATTAGAAAAACCAATCAAGATCGCTATGTTGTGGTCACAAACTTAAACAAGGATACCCTTGTTATCGTGTGTGATGGGATTGGTGGAGCCAATGCTGGCGATGTAGCTTCAGAAATGGCTATACGCTATTTTAGTGATGTTTTTTCTGGTAATCATGGATTCGAAAATTCAAATCAAGCTAAACAATATTTAGATTTACACATTCAATCCTGTAATGAGGAAATCTATCGTATTTCTTTAAGCAATCCATCTTATAAGGGGATGGGAACTACCCTTGTTGGTGTTCTTATTACTAAATCTTTTAAGTTGGCTTTTAACATTGGAGACAGTAGAGTATATAAAATGATGAACCAATCCCTTATCCAAGTAACTAAGGATCACAATTACAAAAATGAATTAATGGCTAGTGGGCATGTAAGTGAAGATGTTGCATTGGCTCATCCACAACATAATTATCTTACAAGGGCAATGGGGATAACACTTGGTATCAAAGCAGACTTTTTCTTAATTTATCAACATCCTGAATATTTACTTGTTTCAAGTGATGGTTTACATGGTTATGTCGAAGAATCGTGGATTGAAAAAATCATCAATGATGAAAATTTATTATTAAATCACAAAGTTAATAAATTGATAGAGGCTTCCTATAAAAATGGAGGGCTAGACAATATTACACTTGTTTTAGTTCAACTAAAGGAGGACGATTATGCAGAATAGTATTTTTGAAGAAAGATATAAAATATTAAAACATATTGGTCAAGGTGGGATGGCAGATGTTTATCAAGCCTACGATAGTGTTTTAAAGCGTGAAGTAGCGATTAAGGTTTTACGTGGTGAATTAAGCAAAGATCCAACTGCCTTATTACGTTTTAAACGTGAAGCCCATGCTTCAAGCAAATTAAGTCATCCTAACATTGTTGAAATCTATGATGTAGGAGATTATGGGAATCAATATTATATTGTCATGGAGTATGTAGTAGGAAAAACCCTTAAGGAGTTAGTTTTAAGCAGGGGAGCTTTATTAAAAGAGGAAGCGATTGCGATTGTCAAACAAATTACCCAAGGGATTGAACATGCGCACAAGCAAGGGGTTATCCATCGAGATATTAAACCACAAAATGTGATTATTAAAGATGATGGCACTGTAAAAATTCTTGATTTTGGGATTGCTTTAGCACATGATGCCTTACAATTAACCCAATCTGATTCGGTAATGGGTTCTGTCCATTACTTAGCACCTGAATTAGCTAAAGGAGAAAATGCAACGATTCAAAGTGACATTTATTCTATTGGAATTGTACTTTATGAATTATTAAGTGGTGAGGTACCATTTAAGGGTGAACAAATGGTTCAAGTTGCCCTGCAGCATATGAATCAAGAATTACCTGATATAAGAGCGATAAATCCTACCATTCCACAAGCGATTGTCAATGTGTTGACGATTGCAACAGCTAAAAATAAACAATTTCGTTATGGCAATGCTTCTATACTATTAGATGATTTAAATGTTTGTCTTGCGGGAAGTAAAACGGTAAAACCAGTTGTATTAAATCATCCTCAAAGAGATGATCAAACGATGGTCTTGGATAAAGCGAAACCTGTCAAAACAAAAAAGAAAAAGAAGAAAAAAAATAATTTATTTTTAGGTTTTATTGTCTTCTGTTTTGCAATATTTGCCATTTTTTTGACAAGCTTATTGTTGCAGTTTAGTGGGGTTACCTCTACATTTATTAATCAAGCAGAAATACCAGATGTGATTGGGTTAACCTATGAACAAGCAAAACAACTTATTGAAGATGAAGGGCTTTATGTTAATACTTCAAGTATTGAGCGTATTTTAACTGAAGATGTTGAAAAAGGCTATGTCATTGAAGTGAAACAAGGAGTAGGAAATACAGTTGCAAAAGGGAATTTAATTGATATTGTGATTAGTGATGGTGTTTATGAAATTATGCCTGATTATACTGAGATGAATATCGATGATGCGACTACGCTTATTAATAATGATTATCCAAATATCAGGATTTCAAAGACAACACAAGAAAACAGTGAATTACCCCCTGGCACCATTATTTCTCAAGAGTTATTAGAGGCTGGAAGTGAGTTTGATCCTACTAAATCAAACGATGTGCGTTTAGTTTATGTCGCTTATACCAGTGTCGTATTGTCCCATTCCTTAATTGGTATGGATGTTCAAGAAGCAAAAGAAACATTAGAAGCATTAGGTGTGGAAGTGTTGTTAAGTGCACTTGATACAAGTAATTTAAGTGAAGAGGAGAAAGAAGCTTTGGATTATGGAACAGTGATTCGTTTAAACCCGGCTAACGGGACCAATTATACGCAAACAAATGACTCTTTTGTAACCATCTTCTATTACTAATATGAGAGGACAAATTATTAAAATTATATCCAATCAATACACAGTATATAAAGATGGAAAAGAATATCTATGTGTTGCTCGTGGTAAATTAAGATTAGATCAAAAGCCTAAGGTTGGAGACTATGTAGAATTTGAACAATTCGATGAT
>JAWXUG010000106.1:0-5635 GCA_044432885.1 Erysipelotrichaceae bacterium
AAAAGCTCTGTTAATGTCTCACCCATAGCTTTTACTTCTAAATTAAGTTCTTGTAATTCTTTTACAACACCAAATTGTGAAGCACATGATATACAAGCAAGAACATTTACTCCAGCAAGTTGCGCGAGTTTAATTCTTTCTTGCACTCCCGCATTTTCTGCTACTAATTTTGCAGTAGGTCCCCAAATAATAACATCTACTTCATCCCACCAACCTTTTAGCTTTGCATTGGTTGCATACATGAACACCATTGTATGTGCTACATTCGGATCATCATTAACCCAAAGAATATTTAGTTTGCTCATCATTGTCCTCCTAAAACTAATATAAATAACCCGCATTCATTATATCATTTTTAAAATGAGTGCATAACAATATTTTTTAAATGTATTCACGATTCAATTTAATAGATTGACATAATCTTAGAAAAATCAAAACCTCAAAAACCATGTAAATTTCACCAATGCAAATGATATAATTCGCCAATTTTTTTATTTACAAGTAAAAATAACATCAGAATATCTAGTAAAATAAGGATATTTTAATGTTTTTAATTTAATTTAGGTCCACTTTATCGGACTATTGTAGTCTTATTGATCTATATTTTTTTCTTTTATGATGAAAGTACTAAATTCCTCTAATGATTTTCTTTTAATAGGGGGAAGTGGATAGCTTTGATCAGCTACACCAACCGCTAATATCATGACAGGCATTTCAGATTGAGGACGGTTAAAAAATTCCCTTAAAAACAACATTGGAGCAGGTGTATAGGTAAGTGATGTATAGCCTGCATTACGTAGGGCATTAATCAAAAGTCCTGTTGCAATCCCACTACATTCATTTGGATAATAAGTAGGATGTTGTACTCCTGATTCATCGATGGTATAAAGTTGTTTAAAGATAATGATTAAGCAAGGTGCCTGTGTTAAAAAAGGCTTTTGATAGTTAACAGCTAATACTTCTAAATCTTTACGCCATGTATCACTTATTTTCTTTTCATAAAATTCTTTTTCAATTTGTTCACAAGTCTCTCTTAATCTTGTTTGAACTTTCAAGTCTTTGACCACAACAAAGTGCCATGGTTGTTTGTTGGCACCGCTTGGAGCTGTATTGGCTGTTAATAAACAGTCTTTAATGATTGATAAATCGACATCTTCATCTAAAAATTGACGATAACTTCTTCTTTGACAACTTTCCTCAAGTAATTGGGATGGCTTAAGTGGCATATAAATCTCCTTTTACTTATTTTAATAGATTTATGGTTAGATGTCATCAGAGGAATGCACTTGTTTATATTTTTTACTTATTAGATAGGACAAGATAACGAATAAAATAATGAGCATAGAAGCAATGACGATGGCTAGTGGATTATCTTGAAAATTGATAGCACTATAGGAAAAATACATATATAAAGTAATGGTAGGTAATAAGCCAATAAAGGTAGCTACACTATAAGTTTTATATGAGATAGGGGTAAGACCTGAAACATAGTTCACCACACTAAAAGGGAAGATAGGAATGGCTCTTAAAGTAAGAATATAGATAAAGCCATTACGTTTCATTTCTTGATTCATCCTATCAATCAATGAACCATCTTTAATGCGATCTTTAATAAATTGGGTAGCAAAGTATCTGGTAATGATAAACGTTAAGTTACATCCAATATTTGTTGCAAGGATGACATAGAACAGTCCTGGATAAAAGCCAAATAAAGGAGCAGCCAATAAAGATAATGGGAAGCCTGGAAAAATAAAGATTATTCCTAAGATAAAAAATAAAATGTATAAAATAAAGGTATATGGATAACCCTTAATCATTTCTAAGTACTGATTAATGGATTCAATACTCAAATAGCTAGATAAAGGAGAAAATGCTAAGAGGCTTAATAAGAAGATAAAGCTTATAAAAAGTATGATTGTTTTATTATTCATATCGTTCCACCTTTTTGATAGTGTAGCATTTTTTAAAATAGAATGAAATCATAATGTTTCATGAAAAAATGAGCAGATAAAATAAAAAAGCCCAAATTTGGACCTCAATTTCAAATGGCAGGGGTGGAGAGGATCGAACTCCCATCTGTGGTTTTGGAGACCATCATACTACCATTGTACTACACCCCTACACTGGTGACTCGTACGGGATTCGAACCCGTGAATGACGCCGTGAAAGGGCGCTGTGTTAAGCCACTTCACCAACGAGCCAGTGCCTATACATAATATACAATTAGGCGTAATATTGCAAGTATTTTTTCAAAAAATATCATCTTGCAAAAATAGCTCTTTAGTTATTTATAGTATATCACTGATTATTCTTTTTTTAAATATAGTGAGAAAAAAATATTTATATAGTATAATTATCCTATCAAAGAGGTGAAGAAATGACTGATTATACACAAGGAACAGGGAAACAATATCATATACAAGTAGCTAAAGGAGAAGTAGGAGAATACGTTTTATTACCAGGGGATCCAAAAAGATGCGAAAAAATCGCTAAATATTTTGAGAATCCAGTATTGGTGGCAGATTCAAGGGAATATGTTACTTATACAGGGACTTTGAATGGTGTAAAGGTATCTGTTACATCCACAGGAATTGGTGGAGCTAGTGCTTCTATTGCAATGGAAGAGTTAACTTTATGCGGGGCTAATACCTTTATTCGTGTAGGTACATGTGGTGGGATTGAGCCAAGTGTTAAAGGAGGAGATGTTGTCATTGCGAGTGGAGCAATTCGTTTTGAAGGAACATCTAAAGAGTATTGTCCAATTGAATATCCAGCAGTAGCGAATATTCATATCGTCAATGCATTAATGAACGCAGCAGATGCATTATCTGTGACAAGTCATACAGGTGTTGTGCAATGTAAGGATGCGTTTTATGGACAACATAAACCTAGTGAGTTACCAAACCATATCGAATTAAATCGCTATTGGGATGCATGGGTTAGAATGGGTGTTAAAGCATCAGAAATGGAATCTGCAGCATTATTTGTCGTAGCTGATTTCTTAAAAGTACGTTGTGGTTCTATTTTCTTAGTGGTGGCAAATCAGGAAAGAGAAAAATTAGGATTAGATAATCCACAAGTTCATGATACAGAACTACCGATTAAGGTGGCTATTGAGGCATTGAAACAATTAATTGAAAAAGACAAACATAAAAACTAGGGGAAACCTAGTTTTCTTTTCTTGCGGGTTATTGTTTATAAACAAAATTTTGTTATAATTAAAGACAGAGGTAAATAAAATGGCATTTGATACATTACAACAACGTTTAACAAAAACCTTCCGCAATATTCAAGGGAAGGGTCGATTAAGTGAAAAAAACATGGAGGACACATTAAAGGAAATACGCTTAGCTTTATTGGAAGCGGATGTGAATTATCGTGTTGTTAAAAACTTATTACAAAATATACAAGAAAAATCAATTGGGATGGATGTCTACAATGCAGTAGATCCAGGACAATTAGTGGTAAAAATTGTTCATGACGAAATTAAACTTTTATTAGGTGAACAAGAAGCTGGTATTCATTATCAAACAAGTGGATTAACGGTGTTAATGATGGTTGGGTTACAAGGGACAGGTAAAACGACATCTGTTGGTAAAATCGCAAACATTATTAAGAAGAAGCATGGTAAAAATCCAATGATTATTGCAGCAGACTTAATTCGTCCAGCAGCTATTGAACAACTTCAAGTATTAGGTCAATCAGTAGGGATTGAAGTTTATAGCGAAGGACTTGAAAAGGATGCTGTAACAACGGTTAAAAATGGGATGGCTTATGCTCAAGAAAAAGGATATGATACTGTCTTAATCGATACGGCAGGTCGTTTGCATATCGATGAAGTCTTGATGAACGAGCTAAAAGAAATTACTAAAGCAATTAGCGTAAACGAAATCTTATTGACGGTTGATGCAATGACGGGTCAAGATATCATAAATGTCGCTTCATCTTTTCATGAAGCATTGGATATCACAGGTCTTGTTGTTACAAAAATGGATGGCGATGCAAGAGGTGGTGGCGTCTTATCGGTACGTTCAATTACCAATGTACCTGTCAAATTTGTCGGTAATGGTGAAAAAATAGATGATATGGATATTTTTTATCCAGACCGTATGGCTGATCGTATTTTGGGAATGGGAGATATTGTTTCCCTTGTTGAACAAGCGCAAGAGAAAATGGATATGGAAGAAGCCCAACGCAGTGCTAAAAGAATGTTTTCTGGTGAATTTACGATGGATGATATGTTGTCACAATTTCAACAAATTGAAAAAATGGGTTCTGTAGGAAGCATTATGAAAATGATTCCAGGTTTATCTGAAATTAGTCAACAAATGGATGATGAGACAACCAACAGACAAATGAGACGTTCTAAGGCAATCATATTAAGTATGACACCAGATGAGCGAAAAGATCCATCTTACTTACGCAACTCTCATAAAAGAAGAATCGCATCAGGAAGTGGGACAACGGTAAGTGAGGTAACTCGTTTAATTTCTCAGTTTGAAAAAACCAAAAAAGCGATGAAGCAAATGGGTACCTTAAAACAAGGTGGCAAAAATGTCTTTGGCGATTTTCTAAAATAAAGGAGTAAAATGAAAAAAATAGGATTGATACTGATTGTGCTTCTATGCAGCCTTTCAGGATGTAGTAAAGAGGAAACACAAATGGAAGAAACATTAAGCCCGACACCAACTGATGTCGTGGTGCAAGATACACAAGATATGCAAGAAGAGGAAGAAATTCTTGAAGAAACAGGACCTATAATCGAGGAAATTGATGGGATTACTTATGTGAATGGAATTTTAATTGCAAATAAGACCTACAGTCTACCAAGTACTTATAATCCAGGATCTTTATTAGATGAGGTAGTAGAAACTTTTAATGTGATGAAGGCAGATGCTGCAGCTTTAGGATTAGATTTGTACATTTCATCAGCATTCAGAAGCTATGAATATCAAGGAGAGCTTTACAACAATTATTGTAATCGTGATGGTCAAGAGGCAGCGGATACTTATTCAGCAAGACCTGGTCATTCAGAACATCAAACAGGCTTAGCCTTTGATTTAAATACGATTACTTCCGCTTTTGCGAATACAGATGAGGGAATATGGGTGGCTGAGCATGCTCATGAATATGGATTCATTATTCGCTATCCTGAAGGAAAATCGGATATAACAGGCTATATGTATGAACCATGGCATTTACGCTATCTTGGTATAGAGATTGCTACAGATGTCTATAACAGTGGTTTATGTCTTGAAGAATACTTGGGAATTACCTCGGTATACCAAGATTAGTATTAAATTTTATGGTGTATAGTAAAAATACTTGACACACTATAAAATTATGGTATGATATACAAGGAATTAACAAGGAGGAAGAAAAATGGCAGTTAAATTACGCTTAAAAAGAATGGGAGCGAAGAAAGCACCTTTCTATCGTATTGTTGCAGCAGATTCACGTTCACCTCGTGATGGACGTTCAATTGAAGTAGTGGGAACTTATGATCCAACTAAAAATCCAGCAGTGATTACAGTAAATGCTGAATTAGCATTAAAATGGTTAAATAATGGAGCTCAACCTTCAGATACAGTTCGTAACATCTTATCTAGTCAAGGAATTATGAAACAATTCCACG
>JAWXUG010000107.1:0-5588 GCA_044432885.1 Erysipelotrichaceae bacterium
ATTGTTCAGCTCCCATTGATGGACAACCAAATGCAAATGCATCATATTGATCAACCATGTCAGCGGAAAAGTCAGAACATGAAATAACCGTTGCTTCAGCACCAATACTGCGCGCTCCATCTGCAACAGCATAAGCCATTGTTTCAGTATTTCCTGTGCCACTGTAATAAACTACTGCTACTTTACTCATTTTTTCTTCCTTCTTTCTTTTATAAATTAAACAGCAACTGCTAGCTGTGTAATTTCAAATCCTTTACGATAACGACGATAGAAATTTCGTGTGCAACAATCATATTGTTCAAATAGTTTTTTTGCAAAATGTAAATCATCATATACTTTCCAATGACCGATGTATAAACAATCTTTCCCTTTATATTTAATGAATGCTTTGACATCTGCTAATGGATAATCTAGAAAGATCCCAATTTCATGAGGGAAATCTTTTTGTAGTAGATGTTCTTTCAATATTTCAAAACAAGATTCAATCGAATACTCTTGATAGCCATGTTCAGATAAGAATGTTTGAATTTCTTCATTATTAAGCTTTTTCTTAAGCATTTCTTTACGGTAAATATAAATTAATGCCATAGAAGAGGTTAGTTTTAAAATTTCTACATATAATCCTTTATGGTTTAAAAGATGATTATAATAAACAATTTCACTTAACAACTCTTGCTTGTCTGTATATTGAAATGAAAAAAGATTACCAGATTTTATTCCAGCTAAAGTAGGAGAACAAAGTCTCACGATGATTTCATTTAGCATAATACACTACTTACTTCTGTTTCTAATATACGCTTAAGTGCAGAAAGTGAACTAGAATGGCAACGAATGATAGGTACATCTTTACCATCAATCGCTTCAAGTGCAGTTCTTACCATTTTATGAGAAACAGTATTCGTAAATAAAATAAGCACATCAGGACTTCCAATTTTTTTCTTTAATCCTGTAATTTTAGTGAATATTTTTGCATCATATTGATGCTGATTACATAAACGCTGGTAATTAGAGACCATGCATTCATTTCCGCCCACGATTGCTATACACATAAAAATTCCTCCATTTTTACTTGTTAGCTAATGCTAACTATGCTATTATATTAGCCTAGGCTAACTGGTAGTGTCAAGCATTTTCGCATTAAATATTGAGCAAATATTCAAAGTGGTAGAATTGATATAAAAATTGAATTAGCCTATAATATGAGAAAGAGGATTTAAAATGAAAAAAATATTAACGATATGTTTATTAGGTGTATTGGTACTTTCGGGTTGCCAAAACAGCACGGATGTTACAACTAATCAGCAAGAAGATGATTCTTTGTTAATCGTATGTACGATTTATCCAATATGTGATTGGATTGAAGTCATTGCAGAAGATAAAGTAACCATTGATTATCTTTTAGATAATGGAATAGATTTGCATCAATATCAACCAAGTGCACAAGATATTATTCAAATTTCAATAAGTGATTTAGTGGTTTATGTAGGTGGTGATTCAGATACATGGGCAAGTAGTGTCATTGCAGAGGACATTAATGCATTAAGTCTTATTAGTTATGTTAGTGAAGATGTATTAATTGAATATGAAGAAGATCACGACCATGAAGATGAATCGGATGAAGAAGATCATGACCACGAAGATGAAGCAGATGAAGAAGATCACGGTCACGAACATACAACGGATGAGCATATCTGGTTATCTTTGAAATTAGCAAAACAAATGGTTGTACTAATTGGTGAGGAAATCATAGCATTGGATCCTGAAAACGAAGATTTCTATAGAAATAATATGGAAAACTATATCAGTGAACTAGTTGCACTTGATCAAGAATATGCAGATATGATTTCAACAAGTAAAAATGATATTATAGTGGTTACAGATCAATTCCCATTAAATTATTTTGTAAATGATTACGGATTAAATTATGTAGCTGCTTTTGAAGGGTGCTCAGCGGATAGTGAAGTGACTTTTGAAACGATGAAGTTATTAGTAGATACAGCAGCAGATGAAAATATTCATTATATTATTACAATGGAGAATTCTCAATATGGAATTGCAGATAGTATTTTGTCTATGCAGCCAGATTTAATTGAACTGTCTTTTGATTCTATGCAATCAAGAGTTGCAGGAAGTGATGAAGGTTCGTATTTAAAGACAATGAAAGAAAATTTAGAAGTATTGAGGATTGCATTAAACTAGGAGAAAATATGGCAATTATTGAATGTAACAAACTACAATTAGGATATGGGCAACAAGTACTAATTAGTGATTTAAATTTTTGTGTAAATGAAAAAGATTACTTGTTAATTGTAGGAGAAAATGGATGTGGAAAGACAACCCTAATGAAATCATTATTAGGACTTATTCCCTATCTTTCTGGAGAATTAGTTTTTAATAAAAAGATACAACGAATTGGTTATTTGCCTCAAAAAGTAGAAATTGTCGATGATTTCCCGGCAACAGTTCAAGAAGTTGTTTTATCAGGGCGTTTAAATCATAAGAAGTGGAAGTTCTTTTATACACGTGAAGATCGAGAAATTGCCAAACAAAATATTGAAAAAATGGGGATCTCTCATTTAACGAGAACCTCATTTCAAACCTTATCATTAGGACAAAAACAAAAAGTATTACTTGCGCGTGCATTATGTGCGAGTAGACAAATTCTTTTATTAGATGAGCCTTGTGCGAGTTTAGACTATGAATCACGTTTACAGTTTTATGATTTGGTCGATGAACTAAATAAAGAAATGACGATCATTATGATTACACATGATTTAAATCAAGCAATACATCGAGCAACTCATATTTTGGAACTTAAAGAAAATTCTTTCTATGGGACAAGCGCTGATTATATAAAAGTGAAGGAGGGCAATCATGTTTAATACCTTTCTTAGCTATTTAGCTTATCCATTTGTTCAACATGCTTTAATTGTAGGGGTATTGGTATCGCTTTGTGCCTCTTTATTAGGGGTGAATTTAGTTTTAAAAAGATTGTCATATATAGGTGACAGTTTGTCACATGCTACTTTTGGTATTATGATTGTAGCCATGATGGTTGATTTTGTATCAGAGAGTATCTTTGTTGTAGTGGTGAGTGTGATTGTTTCTATTTTGATTCATAAATATTCAAGTAAGATGCAAGGGGATGCCTTGTTAACGATGATTTCCATTTGTGGATTATCTTTAGGGTATTTGCTTATGAGTTTATCTAATCAAACCTCTAATATGGCAACAGATGTATGTGCAACCTTATTTGGATCTATTTCTATATTGACTCTTAAACAAAGTGATGTCTACTTATGCATCTTCTTATCTATTATTGTATTGGTTATCTTTTTTGTGTTATACAATCAATTATTTGCGATTACCTTTGATGAAAGTTTCTCAAGGGCAAGCAAGGTGAATGTCAATGCTTACAATATGCTTATTGCGATTTTATTGGCTTTAATCATTGTTTTATCAATGAATCTAGTAGGCTCATTATTGATATCAGGGCTTATTTTATTTCCAGTTTTATCAGCAATGAAATTGTGCAAAAGCTATATGGGTGTTACGATAACAGCAGGGATTTTATCCGTTATTTGTTGTTTAATCGGGATTGTTGGATCAATTTTAGCAGAAACTCCTGTTGGACCGAGCATCATTCTTGTTCATTTAATCTGTTATATAGGATTCAGTACGATGAGGAAGGTTTTAGGGTAGTATGAAAAAAATAGTGATAGTACTTATTTTATGTTTATTAGTGGGGTGTAGTAGTGATTCAGCAGTTGAAATTGAAACCACTGTTGAGCCAACTAATGATATTACAGACGTTGAGATTCAACATGAGGAACAAGAGGAAATTATGGAAGAATCAATTGATGAAGCAATTGATGAATCGGTTAAAATTAATATTGATTTAAGTATCTTAAATGACACCATGGCCTATGCTCAGTTAAGTCAAATGATGTTTGATATGGAAACATATGAAGGTAAAGTTGTTAAAATTGTTGGATTATATGATGTTCAATATATTCAAGGATTAGACAAAACGATATATACAATCTTAATCTTTGATGCCACGCTTTGTTGTACTGCTTATATGGAACTTGATTTTTCAGCTTTTGAGGAGTACCCAAGTGATGCAGGTGAAATCACATTAATTGGCACTTATCGTATTGACGATTTTGAAGGAAATGAATATCCAATCTTGGATGTAATTTCTTATCAATACAACACATAGACAGTAAAAGTTTATAGAAATTGTAAAAAGAGTTAAAATATTTTAACTCTTTTTTGTGCATATTGTATATATGAGCTTTCCTATATATAATGAGCTTATAAATAATAAGGCTAGAGGGGGATAATTTATGAAGACATTGTTTAAAATTGCATTATGGCTTCTATTGATTCCACTAATCTTTATCTTAGCTCTGCTTAAAGCGGCAAATGATAAAAGGTAAATTCATCAAGGATTTTAATACCTATTGCGAATATAAGATAAGAGGTGAATCTTTGTCTAATCATTAGTTAATCGGTCTTCGGTAAAATCCACCTACAAAATTTTCTGTTTTATGAACGTTGATAATGACTTGGGGATCAACACTTTTTAATAATTGAATAATTTCATTGACTTCATATGAGGCAACTACAGTTGTAAGGACAGTTAATGAACGTTTGCTGTAACCACCATATCCGGGACAACAAGAAATGCCATGACGATAGTTCTTGGTATAAACATCTAGAATTTCATCTACCTTAAAGGTAGTAATTTGAAAGGTATAACAATCATAAAAATGATAAAATTTTTGAATCGTTACATTACTAATATACTGAAAGACAATTGAATAGGCTGCATTGGTCCAACTGCTCGTAAATCCAAAGAGTATAATTAAGAAACAGTTATAGATAAATACATATTTCCATAATGATTTTTTAAAGCGATTAGAAAAATAAATACATATAAAATCAACACCGCCTGTAGAGGCATTGACTTTCAAGGCTAAACAAATACTGATGCCATATAAGACACCACCAAAAATAATATTTAAAAATAAATCATTAAAAATAGGTTGAAAATTGAGTACAGATAAAAAAAGTGAAGTAAGTGAGAATTGAAGACAAGAAAAGACACAAAAGTATAAACTAATGGAGCGTATACACAAGAGAGCGGCAGGGATGTTTAATAAAATAATGCCCAAAGAAACAGGAATTAACCCACCACTTAAGTTATCAATAATCATCGACAAGCCAGTAAATCCACTTGCCAAAAGATTAGATGGATTATTAAAACTTTGTATGACAAAGGTTTGAAGCAAAGCAGATATTAAAATGGTAAGCGTAGTTAAACTATATTTTAAAATAAGATTTGATTGTATATAACGATGTAAGTTCATAGATAGCTCCTTTATATGCTGCTTTATTATAATTGAAACCGATAGAAAACAAAATAACTAAATTAAAATAATTTTAAACAAGGATAATCTTCTTTTTTCTCAATAATAAAACAGGAGGAAGAAGCATGAAAATAATAGACTATGATGGTAAACAATTACTATCACCAAAAAAAGATTTAGTATTTAAGTATCTATTCGTTGATAAACCAAATA
>JAWXUG010000108.1:0-5444 GCA_044432885.1 Erysipelotrichaceae bacterium
TTTTGTCGTGCAACTTCAGATGCAATGGTAATTAATGCACTTGTCATGTTTAAGGCATTTTTGAAATCAGACATATATGGAATATAAATCATCTGATCTTGTTGATCAAGAATTTCCTTACTTAATCCTCGTTTCTCTCCACCAATCGCAATGACAAGGCGTTGATTAAAAGGATATTGATCATAAGCTAAGCTGTCATCATTTCTTTGCATGCTTACCAGCTTAAAGTCTTTTTTCTTTAACCAATGAAGACTATCATTGAAATCATCGACAACAATCATCGGTAGTTTTTCACTAGCGCCTGCACTACTTTTCACAATGATGGATTCACTATGAATTAAATGTTGATTCTTAATTAAGACACCATCACATCCAAAGGCATATAAACTTCTTAGGGCATATCCTAAATTAAAGGGATCTTCTACTCCTTCAATTAAGAAGATGGTGGAATTTTCTTTTAAATTTAAGTGTATTAGTTGATCATTTTTACGCTTGGAAGCTTCGATAATAATACCGCCATGTGTTTTGCCTGAAGCCAATTCATCAATTTCTTCACGGGCTGTATAGATGACTTCTATATTTTGTTTTTTTGCTAAATTAAGAATATAACGTGTATTACGATCATCTTTTTTTACATCGACCATTACCCATTTTACTTCTCTTTTGTTTGCTTCTAAGATTGCTTTAACAGCAATTGCGCCTTCAAATATCATGTACGTACCTTCCTTATCATGTCGTGTGGTGAAACTTTAAATGGAATCTTACATTGAAGTAGTTGCATTGGCTTATTAGCTATTTCAATGTCTTGATTCTCTTCATCATGTAAGGTTTCTACAATGAAATCTTCATTGTCAATAGTGGGTCCAAAGACTTCTAAATGATCTTGTGTTTTAAAGTAATTTCTTACTTCAATCATCGCTATTTGAGTATCTTCATTATATGATTTTACATACCCTACAAAGTCATGGGTCACACCAGCACCATTGACTCCATATAAATGGTGATTTTCTCCGGGGATTTGGCTTAAGAATCCATCTGCTGTTGGACGATTTTCAGCCTTATTAAATTCTTTCGCATAGTATGTTAAACGCTCTTCACTAAGATGGCCTGTTGCATAAACCTCATCGATTAATTTGCGATAGGTTTTAACAACTTGTGCAATATAGTATTCTGACTTCATTCTTCCTTCAATTTTCAGACTACTTACATTGGCATGAATCATGTCTTCTACATAACGATGAGCCATTAAATCTTTTGAACTCATGGATAATAGGATTTCATCATCACTAATCACCTTATCATTTTCAAGTAAATGATATTTCCAACGACAAGATTGAGCACACCCTCCACGATTGGCATCACGAAGTGTCATACGATTACTTAAGGTGCAGCGCCCACTATAGTTTGAACACATTCCACCATGAATAAATGTCTCAATGGGAAGGCTTGCGACCTTACCAATTTTTTTGATATCTTCAATGGAACATTCGCGACCCAAAACGACGCGGTCTACCTTCCACTTCTTAAAGAAATCTACCGTTTGACTATTTAAACTATTCATTTGAGTAGAAAGATGGACTTCAAGTTTAGGTGCTACTTCTTTAACGATTTGAATGAAGGATGCGCTTGCCACAATAACAGCGGTTACGCCAATATCTTCAAGTGTTTTTAAGTAGTCTTTAATTCCTTGTAAGTCCTCATTATGAGGAATCATATTGATGGTCACATGAATATGAGCATTATGTGCTTTGGCAAAGTCACAAGCTTGTTTAATATCTTCAATATCAAAGTTACTTGCACGAGAACGCAGAGAAAAACGTTTACCTCCAAGATAAACGGCATTGGCACCATATCGTATTGCAATTTTTGCACGTTGTAAGTCTCCTGCTGGAGCTAATAATTCAATTTTTTTCATTTATTTCACCAAGTTTGTTTTCTGATAATAATAGCCTGATCCATAGTTTTTATCTGGATAGTTCTTTTTTAATTGTTCAATATACAGTTCATCTTCTAGCATATACCCTTTAACAGCAGCTTCAACCTCGTCTATATCCATTAATATGTCATCAATAATGGCATACTTTAAGTTAGCTTGTTTAATGGCTTTTATCTCTTTATAGGAACAAAGTGTATAATCTGTAAAAATACTTGTACCATCTTTGTTTTCAATAACTGGCATTGGATAATCTCTAGTAGATTCTAAAAGTGATAAGTTTAAAGCATCGTCGATAGGATGTTGTTTTCCTATATGTTTTAAGTAATTATCAATGAAACGACGTTTACTATAAGACATCACTTGACGTCCATGAATATTCATTGCAATTTTACCCTCTACATGTTTCAAAATATCAAGCGTTTCCTCTAGGGTAATTTCATGCGCTAACATGCAAGCTTGAAGATTAAAGTCAAGATAGACTTGGATGTCTTGATAGTTTGTTAGTAGGGTATCAGGGTGAAAGATTAGCTTTGATTCTAGTTGATAGTTCAAGGCTAGATTTAAAACAGCCAAATCATTAAAGAAGATACCATCAATATTCATTGTACTTAGTTTAAGCATTAATTCATTTAATGGTTTTAAGTCATCCTCAAACATCATTTTATTGATGTTGACAAAGAAACTAAGATTAGATTGATGACATTGTCTTTCTATTTCTTCAAGTTCTTCAACTTGAAAATAATGATTAAATCTTGTCGTAAAATCTTGGATTCCTATAATAATACCATCTATTCCCCATTGTTTAATTTGTGGTAGATGATGAATGTTGGTTAATGTGATTAAATAGTTCATAAATTACCTCTTTATTATATTAATGTATAAGCTTGACAAAAGCAATCTATTCTACTACTATTAGTGCGTTAATATATGCGTTAAGTGCTATTTGTGGTAGGGCCATGAATGGACGAAAAGTTCATCTTGCGGTATATATTGAACCCCTAAATAAACCATTGACCTCTTTTATCAGTGTTTATTCAGGATAAGGAGGTTTTTATGTATAAAAAAGGATTTAAAAATACCAAAGTCATTGCATTGTTGTCCGTATTATTGGCATTGCATGTCGTTTTAACCGCAACCTTTGTTCAAGTTACGCCTGAATTAAGGGTGTACTTTACTTTCTTTATCAAAGCATTAGCCGCCATTGTTGCAGGGTCCTTTGTTGGTATAGGGTTTGGAATGATGGCTGATCTGATTGGTGTTATGATTTTCCCATCAGGTGCTTATTTTTTCGGCTATACACTTACTGCCATGGTCTCTATGTTTATTTATGGGTGTTTCTTCTATCAAAAAAAAATAAGTATTCTACGAATATTTATCGCAAAATTAAGTGTGAATGTCATTGCGAATATTATATTAAATAGTTTTTGGAGTTATCTATTATATTCTAAAGGATATGTATATTATTTAATCCAAAGTGTCATTAAAAATATCTTATTGTTACCTATCGAGGTGATATTATTAATTATCTTCTTAAAGCTTATGCTTCCAACATTGAATCGTTTAAAATATACCCAACAAGATCATATTCCGTGGATATAAAAATCAAGTACTTAGGCACTTGATTTTTTCGTATATAATTTTTTTAGTAGACAATCAAGCCATTCTTGATCATCATCTTGATGATAGGTTTGGCCTATTTCAATATTTGGTTTTGAAGGACCATGAAAATCTGAACCACAGGTATATAAAACTTGATACTTTCCACAAACTTCTAAATAAAATAAAGTATCTTCTTTTTGATGATAGGAGCAATAAGCTTCAAAGCCATCTACGCCTGCTTCTAATAGTTTTAATACATTCTCTAGTTTATTTTTAACCCCAATAATAGGATGGGCTACAATACATAAGCCACCTGTTTGATGAATTTGTTGGATGACTTCTTTATAGTCTGGAAGTGCCATTTCAACATACCCCCATTTTCCTATTGCGAAATGGTCCCAATAAAAGTTAGCGATAGGATTCTTACTACGATCTCCATAGATATAAGGATAGAAATCAGGGTGATTTGGATATTGTTTAAACATTACCATACACAATTCAACATTTGTATAACTATAGCCTCCATGACTTAGTTCTTCTACCTGTTTCATATCAATTTGAATCTTGAAACGCTCTTCAATCAATTGTTTGCGTTTTAAGCCAATACGTGCTAATTCCTTTTTATAGTGTGTACACAAAGAAGTGTAGTAGGGATGATCTAAATCTATCCCATAGCCTAATAAATGAATAACGTCCTCGTTAAATGTACAATCAATCTCAATACCACTAATACTTTCAATTTCACTGCTTTCCTGAAGCATCTTTGAGCCAATGATCTCGTTATGGTCACAAATAGCCATAAAAGAGAGTCCTTTTTCCTTGGCTATTTTTATAAGTTGATCAGGGGTTAAATAAGAATCAAAACTATACCATGAATGGATATGTAAGTCTGCTTTCATATATATCCTACTTTAAGAGAAGAAAATCCAGCCACAAAAAATATAAACCAAATAAATAATGAAATTTGTAAGACCGATGAAAGCAAAGAAATCACTTAACCCATCGACTACGACTAACCAATTCAATTGATAAAAGATAAAGAAAATTAGCAACATACTTACAAGCACTTTACCAAGCCATTGTTGACCACGTGTTTTCTTGTAAGTATTTAAGCTTAATCCTAAGCTAAATAATAAACATGCATTGATAACTACATATAAAAAATAACCGATTGCATCACTTGTCAGTGGCCCTATCCATTTTTGAAATAAAGCAATCACGATGATTAATAATAACGGTAAACCTATTCTACGAAACATACTATCCCTCCATTAACAGTATTATTATACATTTATATAGAAAGATATACAAAACATGTTAAAATAGTTTTAGTAAATATTATTTAGGGAGGCTATAGAATGCAATTTATTAAGAAGAATCTATCAACTGATATGATAGAAGACAATGTATTTAAAGTAGTGAATTTAGCAAAAATCGCAAAGCAAAGAAATCCTGAAGGCGTTGTGGATGCAACCATTGGATCTTTGTTTGATGAAGAGGGAAGACTTGTTGCATTAAATACAGTTTTTGATGTATACAACCAACTTCCAAATACAGATAAAGCAGCTTATGCTCAGGGATTTGCAGGGAACAAAGACTATTTAGAGTGGATTAATAAAGAAATTGTAGGAAATGCTCACTTTTCATTACCTCATCAAGCAATCGCAACAGTAGGTGGAAGTGGTGCTATTTCATTGGCACTTTCAACAACATTAGAAGCAAAAGATTCAGTTATTGCTCCTAATATTGCATGGGGTTCTTATAAATTGATGGCAGAAAACTTAAATTTAGGATATGAAACATACAATTTATTAGATGAAAATCACTTTGATTTAACGTCTTTTAAAGAAACATGTTTAAGGGTAGCAGAAAAACAAGATAAGTTATTCATCATTATCAACGATCCATG
>JAWXUG010000109.1:0-5433 GCA_044432885.1 Erysipelotrichaceae bacterium
AGATGAAGTTTCTTATATTATTATTTCCAAATTGCTTCCAATACATTTTAGTGAATATTTGGAATTAACGTTTGCTGCTGGAATTGTTGGTATACTGCGTAGCAATGCTTTGTTTTTTTCTGTTGATAACCCATATCAAATATTTATTAGTATGTATTCAATTATGATATACGCATTGAGTATTATATTAATGTGTAAGGCATTTAAGCAAAACTCAAAATCTCGTTCTGGTATGTTTATGCTAATAGTTTATTTGATATTATTAGGGAATATGGCGCCGTCTGTGCTTGTTCATTTCCCAATTTCAAGATATACTTTTTTGAGCATGGCATCATTTTATTTGGCTTTGTTTATTTTGATTTATACACAGTGTATAAGACAAATGATAAAAGATATAAAGAAATATATGATATTTTGATATAAAATTATTGGTAGTTAAGGAGTAAAAAATGATCGTATTATTATTAATGCTAGCACTGACTTTGCTAGTAAGCTTTGGGATAGGAATAGAAGTCTTCACAAGATTACAGATAGAGAAAAATACCTTCAGTATGCCTGTGGGATTTGTTTCTTTTATTGCACTTTTACAAGTGTTTTATTATCCTGTTCAATTTTTCAATTTATCATTTAACTATATAATCTTTTTCTCAATTTTAGTTTATGGGTTAGGATTTGTATTGATGATTAAAAATATAAAATTAATTATCCAGGAAATTTTTTCATGGAGTACCCTATACATTGGGTTAGCGTTCTTGGTTTTTTTCTTTTGTTTTTATCATATGTTTATCGATATCGAATTTTCAGATTCACAAATGTATATTAACTATATTGCTCAAAATGTAAATATTGATCAGTTAAACATGTTTAACCTTTACACAGGAGAAACAGGTTATGAGTGGGAGGGAATTTATCTTTTCCAAGGGTATTATCATTTTGGCTCTTTTTTATGTTATGTTGTTACAAGTCTAAGTAGTTTATCCAATATAACGATTATAACCTATGGTTTAGGTATCTTATATTCACTGGTGAGTTCATGTTTTTTGGTTTCAATGTTGAATGCATTAGAAATAAAAAATAAATTAGTCTATCATAGTTTGATGATTTTCACTTTATTATATTCAAACTTTTATTATTGGCGTGTAGCCTTTAGTTATTATGGGAATACCTATCGAACCCTTATTATTACGATGTTAATTTTTTATATTTACCAATGGTTTAAATATGATAATAAATCCTATAAATATCTTTTAATCATTTTATTAGCTGGAGGGATTGCTACCTCATCCTCATTCTTGTTTATTTCTTTTGCGACCCTTATTTGTTTAACGATCTACTTATTTTATTATAAAAAAGAAAATGCATTTATCGATATGAGCTTAATCGTTATCCCGATATTAGTTTATGCGATAGCTTTATTTATTAAAGAAGGTGGCTTGCTAGGATATCTTTTGGCTTTTGCTGCAACCGTCTATTATTTAGGAATTATCTTTAAATTTATTAATCCATTAGTAAAGATGATAGAAACCTTCATTTTCAATCATGCTAAACTTATTTTCTTTGTGATTACACCCATCTTTTTAGTTTTATTTTCACTTTATATCAATTTGTATAGACCAGATTATTTGTATAATTATGCCTATTGGTTTAAGGATTATCAAGAATTTGACATGATTATTGATTATCGTTTTATTTATTCTAATCCAATTGTTTTTATGATGAATATCATTCGTTGGCTAGGTGTTATTTTATTACTTATTTCAAAAGAAGAAAAGTATCAATGGTTTAAAATGATTGCGGTGGTGATTTTGGTTTTATTTGCCAACCCACTTGTTACTACATCGATTGCTTATTTTATTGCATCTAATGTGTTCTATCGCATCATTGAGGTTTTATTTAATCCATTCACAGAAGCAATTTTGATTCTTATTATTCTTGAAAAGTTTAGTTATCACAAAATGGCTGTTTATGGAATGTCATTGATTTTGTTGTTTGTAACAGGAATTAATCACTACTTTGGCTTCACATCAAATAGTTGGGGTACTTATACCTTTTATATTGAAGGTGGAAAAGATACAATGCCGCTTTATAAAATTAATTGGTATGAATATGATGTCATCCAACAATTTGATGAGGTTGCAACTGATCAAAATGCAGATGATAAATTAGTCGTATTATCTCATACTGATGCACTTCGATCATTTAGGCCAGATGTTCAACAGATTTTTACAGCAAGAGATTATTTTTACTTTTATTCAAGAATCGATGAAAACTTCTATCGGATTGCAAGAGACCGCTATGAATGGGAAGAATATCCAGATGGGCCTTATGAGGATGCATGCATGTATATTCAACGCTATGATACAGATTATATTATTATTCGACATCATGCGAATCAAGACTATGATACCTATAGCGATATGTGTTCTGAAACGATTTATGAAAATGATCAGTATAAGTTAAAAAAAGTAAGTTATGAAATTAATTTTGAGAAATAATCCATAAGCTATAGATTTAAAAGGCATCTATGATTTAAAGGGTGAATTTGATATAATTAATAATAGAAATTTAGAAATGAAGGTAAATGATGGATAAAAAATTATTGAGTAATTATCTATATAACATTTTATATCAATTAGTAAAGGTGGCATTACCGGTAATTATTGTTCCTTATACAATGGGGCACTTAGGAGCTGAAACATTAGGGATTAGTGATTTTGCAGGAAATATTGCCAATTGGTTTATTTTATTTGGTGTATTAGGGATTAATATTTATGGGAATCGTGAAATAGCACGAGTAAGGGATAATAAAGAAGATTTATCGAGAACTTTTTTTGAAATCTTAACGATGCGTATTTTTACAGTAAGTATTGCCTGTATATTATATATTGCCTATGTTAGTGTTTTTGTAACAACGAATCAAATTATTTATTACTTATATATCATTACAATTGTTGCTACAGCATTTGAAATTATATGGTTTTATTATGGGGTTGAAGATTTTAAATCAGCAGCAATCCGTAATTTAATCGTAAAAATGATTGGTGTAACTTTTATTATCATTTTTGTAAAAGAACCTAGTGACTTATGGAAGATGGTATTAATCAATGGGTTGAGTGAAGTGTTTGGCTTGTTGATTATGTTTGTGCAATTACCGCGATACATACATTTTGTACGTGTCAATTTTATAACTTCATTTAAGAAACATGTAGGGGCTTCTTTTACCTTGTTTGTACCTACGATTGCGATAAGTGTTTATACCTTGTTGGATCAAACAATGTTAGGGTTTTTGACAAATGATACAGCAAATGTAGCACTTTATAAAGCTTCACAAGCATTTGTTAAAATGTTTTTATACTTTATCACATCCATTGGGGCGGTGATGCTTCCTCGTATCAGTAATGTATATCATAAAGAAGGCGGACAAGAATCTGCTCAAAGATATATTGGGGTTACGAATAAGCTTGCCTTATTATTAGGTGTACCGATGATGGTAGGGATGATAGCAGTTGTTCCATACTTTATTCCATGGTATTTACCTGATCAACCTGAGATTGCCTTGTTGATTCAAATTGCAAGTCCGATTGTATTATTTATTGCCCTAAGTAATGTTTATGGAAGCCAATATATGATTCCTACAGGGAAAAATAAAATGTACACTAAAACTGTATTATTTGGAGCAGGTGTAAACTTTTGTATTAATCTAGTATTAATACCATCCCTTGGTGCAATTGGAGCTTCTATTGGAAGTGTGATTGCTGAGTTTTGTGTAACAGCAAGTCAATACCTATTAATCCGTAAAGAAATAAAAATTGGATGGAATTTTAATGTTTGTAAATATTTTATTAGTGCGGGATTAATGTATGTAGTTGTTGTGTTTATTGGAGAAACAATAGGTGTAAATTTATTAAGTAACCTTGTTCAAGTTGGGTGTGGTTTCTGTGTTTATGCAATTACTTTAGTTGTCATCAAAGAGGAATTTGTAACCAGTGTATTAGCTAAGCTAATAAGGAGATAACAATGAGTAAAGTAAGTGTAATTGTGCCTATTTATAATGTGGAAAATTACTTAAGAAGAAATTTAGAGTCGCTTAGAACCCAAACTTATCAAGATATTGAAGTTTTGATGATCAATGATGGTTCAACGGATAATGGTCAAGTGATTATTGATGAATTTGAACAAAAGGATAGCCGTTTTAAAGGATATCTTAAGGAAAATGGTGGCTTAAGTAGTGCGCGAAATTATGGATTAAAACTTATAGAAAGTGAATATGTAATGTTCATTGATTCAGATGATTTTTGTGAACGTGAAATGATTGAAGTTTGTGTTCAAGAAATGCAAATAAATCAATTAGACATGTTTGTCTTTGCTTATAATCAATATTATGTAGAAACATCAAAAAAAGAAAAAATAAATTTAAAAATAAAAGAGGGCGTATATAGCTTAGAAAAAGATCCATCAATTCTTGCTTACACACCAAATGCTGCGTGGAATAAGATGTATCGCACAGCTTTGTTTAAAGAATATGACATCATCTATCCAGAGGGTTATCGTCATCAAGATTTAGGGACAACAGCTAAGTTATTATATCTAAGTGATAAAGTAGGTTATAGCAATCAAGCTTTATATAATTATTTGATTGATCGCCCAAACAACATTACAAGTAAAGTAGATAAGAAAGCTTATCATATCATAGATATGGTAAAGGAAATATTAGACTTTTATCAAAAAAATGCGGTTTATAAGCTTTATTATGATGAACTTAATTATTTATCAGAGATCAATCTTATTCAAAGCTTGAGAAAAGTTGTTACAAATACGAACAAAGAGTTTGTCAATCAGTTTATTGATGATGTGTTTGATATGAAAAAACAATACTTTAATAAAAAGAATCGCACATATAAAATAGCATTTACAAGCAAAGACAAGATTTATTTAAATCGATATTTGTGTAAAATGTATTATCTATTAAAAAAATAAGAGAAAGGAAGAAGAGGATGAAATTATCAATTGTTGTACCTATTTACAATGTAGAGAACTATTTAGATCAATGTTTATCCTCAATTCAAGACCAGACTTTTAATGATTTTCAAGTGATTTTAATCAATGATGGAAGCACAGATGCTTCACTAAATATTGCTCAAAGCTATTGTGAAAAAGATTCAAGGTTTAAGGTTTATACAAAAGAAAATGGTGGCTTAAGCAGTGCTAGAAACTATGGATTGAAGTATGTTTTAGGAGAGTATCTTACCTTTTTAGATAGTGATGATTATGTGGATACAGAAGCTTATAGCTTAATGATGAATAAAATCGAAAAAGAATCATTGGATATTGTGATGAGCGATATCAAGTATTTCTTTGAAGATCAAAGTCAATGTTATGTATTAAAAGGGATGAATCAAAGCATTGAAGCAAGCACTAGTAAGCGTGCTTTGT
>JAWXUG010000110.1:0-5432 GCA_044432885.1 Erysipelotrichaceae bacterium
CTGGCTCGGGGGACACTCAAAACGCGTGCTTGATAACTAAGTAGGATTTCCTTGACTGAAAAGTTTTATTCACGAATAAGCTTGATGTATATAAAAGTATACATTTTAAGGAGCAGTGTATGATTGAGGTTATGAAAGTATATGGTGATACCGGTGTTGCCTGTTTAAAACTATCTGATTATTTAAGAAATCTCCATTTTGCAGCCATTCCAAATCATAGTTTAGGTGGAAATATTGATTATACCAAGGCAGCGTATAAAGCGAATCTTGGTTTCATCGGTAAACATGGAATGCTTATTACTCCTAAAAATGGACCATGTAATCGATTAAGTATTGTTTATACCAATATCGAAAATTTAGCGGAATTTCTACCAGCTAAAGAAGATTATAGCTGGGCAGCATCCTTTTGTGCACAATGTAAGAAGTGTGTCCGTAGTTGTCCTTATCAGGCGATTTATGAAGAGGCTATTATTGATGAAAACGGGCATGTTAGTTGTATATCAAATCAAAAATGTGGTTCAGGTTTTGCTGAATATGGATGTGCCATTTGTATTGCAGCCTGTCCATTTACCAGTGTAGGATATAAAACCATAAAATCTAAATTTATTAAAGATGATAGTGAGTAATAAAATCACTATCTTTTTATTATGGATTTAATGAATTGACATTAAAAATAAACGAGCTATAATAGGACTATATTAATGACATATGTCATTAATCAAAGAGGAGGAAGTATGCCAAGACCAACTAAATGTAGAAGGGTATGTAGTTTGCCATCCAATGCAGTTTTTCTTCCAGTAAAAGACAATCAATCACTTCCGATTACGCTTTTGGTAGATGAGTATGAAACCATACGTTTAATCGATAAAGAGGGATTTTCGCAGGAAGAGTGTGGAGATTATATGCAAATTGCCCGTACGACCGTCCAACAAATTTATACTAGTGCTAGAAAAAAGATTGCGGAAGCGTTGGTAGAAGGAAGATCTATTCAAATAACAGGCGGTCAATATGTCTTATGTCATGGCAATGAATTTCATGATCAAGTTAAAGGATGTCATAAACATTGTCACAATTATAAAAGGAAACACAAGGAGGATGAAAGATGAAAATTGCCATACCATTAGATGAAAATCAAAAAGAGGTTTGCCAAGTATTTGCGCGTGCTCCTTATTTTATGATTTATGAAAATAAAGAAATGAACATTATTGAAAATCCTGCAGCAAATGAGACAGGGGGTGCGGGAGTATCTGTGGCACAATTTTTAGTGGATACAAAAATTACAACATTACTTACTCCTCGCTGTGGTCAAAATGCAGCTGAGGTATTTAAAGTAGCTAGCATACAAATTTATAAAACTTCTTCTACAGATGCTAAAGAAAACATTGATCAATTATTAAATCATCAATTAGAAAAGCTAACCCACTTTCATGGTGGTTTTCATGGAATCCAATGAAGATTGCATGTCTAAGTGGAAAAGGGGGAGCTGGTAAAACTTTTGTTGCTGTGAATCTTGCAAATGTAGCTGGGAAATGTACCTACATTGATTGTGATGTTGAAGAACCTAATGGCTATTTATTTTTAAAAACAACGAATGAAACTGAGCATATGGTAAATACTAAAGTGCCTACATTTGACGCACAAAAATGTATGGGGTGTAAGCAATGTGTCACTTTTTGTCGTTTTAATGCCCTTGCTTATATCAAGGATAAACCAATGTTATTTACAGATGTCTGCCATCATTGTGGGGGTTGTCAATTGGTATGTGAGTATCAGGCAATCAGTGAAATAGATAAGACGATAGGGATTGTGAAAGTGGGTAAGCATCAAGATATAAAGGTTGTGACAGGAATCTTAAATCCTAAAGAAGCAAGTGGTATCCCCGTGATTCAATCAGCTTTAAAACATGCTTCAGAGTTAACGATTTTAGATGGCCCACCTGGTAGTGCTTGTCCTGTAATCGAGATTGTGAGCGAGGCTGATTATTGTATTTTGGTGGTAGAGCCTACAAGCTTTGGATTTCATAATATGAAGATGGTTCATGAACTAACTCAACTAATGAATAAACCGTGTGGGGTGATTGTGAATAAAGAGGTAGAACCTTATGAACCTTTAGAAGCTTATTGTCACACGCATCACTTATTGATTTTAGATAGGATTGCTTATGATGAGCAAGTTGCTCAAAATACAGCGATGGGTACATTAATCACAGATTTAAATAGTATGGAATGGAATCGATTTAAAAACATCTTAAAACAGGTAGGTGTGAATCATGAATAAATTATTAGTGTTAAGTGGTAAGGGAGGAACAGGGAAAACAACCATTTCATCTGCCCTAATTAAGCTTTCTAAGGCAAGACTTATTGCCGATTGTGATGTGGATGCCCCCAATTTACATCTTGTAATGGCACAAAGTATGCCGCCATTACAAAGTGAATTTGTAGGAGGTGAGAAAGCGGTTGTCAATCATGATTTATGTATAGGTTGTTTGAAGTGCTTAAATAATTGTCGATTCAATGCGATCAGGACGATTAATCAAAAAATAAAAATTCAACCTTTTTCTTGTGAAGGATGTGGGGTATGTAGTTATCTTTGTCCAACTCAAGCAATCATCTTAGAAAAACAGGTTTCCGGAATGAAGTCCTTGTATTTATCTGAACGGATATTTTCTACGGCAACATTAAAAATGGGCGAAGGGAATTCTGGAAAATTAGTAAGCGAGGTTAAAAAGGATTTATTTGCTCATGCCTTAACTGATGAATGGATGATTGTCGATGGATCTCCTGGAATTGGATGTCCCGTCATTGCATCATTAAGTGGGATGGACAAGGTATTGATTGTAAGTGAGGCAAGTGTAAGTGGATTTAGTGATTTAAAACGTCTATTACACACCATTGAATCATTTGATATTAAGGTTTATGTATGTGTTAATAAATATGATATAAGTCACGAATGCACACAAACAATTATTGATTATTGTGAACGTTTAAAGATTTGTTTTGTAGGAAAAATCCCATTTGATTATCAAGCAATTAAAGCGATTAATAATGGGTTATCTGTAGTGGATGTTGATTGCACAGCAGGGCGTATCATAAAAGAGATGTATAAAATGATCTTTCAAGAAGAAAGTAGTTTAGATAAAGGAGAAAACTATGAAAATTGCAGTATCGTGTAAAGGAAATCAAATTTGGGCCCACTTTGGACATTGTGAAAACTTTATGATTTATGAAGTGAATAATGAAACCATCCAATCTTCACAATCCGTATCAAATCCAGGACATAAAACAGGCTTCTTGCCTAACTTCTTAGCAGATATGGGTGTTAATGTGATGATATCCGGTGGCATGGGAGGCGGTGCAGTTGATATTTTTAATGAACGTAACGTTGAGGTTGTATTAGGCGCACAAGGAGATGCAACAGATGCTGTCAAAGCTTATCTTGCTGGAAGTTTACAATCTACAGGTTCAATATGTCATCAACATGAACATGCTGACTCATGTGGTTCGCACTAAAGCATTTACTTTAAAAGACCTTCGGGTCTTTTTTGTATGAACACATTGATTGTTGTAACTTTCATTCTTTACTATAATGAGGGTGAAAGGAAGTGGTAGCTTGGCTATGTTTATCCCTTTATCTTTTTATGATGAACACTATCATACAAGTGTGAATGCGTACTTATTAAAAACCGAGTACTTTGATATATTATTTGATGCAGGTTCGTTTTACACGAGTAACTTATTCATCCAAAGATTAAAGAAAGTAACATCATTAATTCGAATAAAATATATCCTATTGCATCATGTTGAAGGATGTCATATAGGAGGATTGTTCGAACTTGTTAAAACTCAAATAGACTTAAAGATTATAGTGAATGAAAAATCATATCAGTATTTATGTGAAATGGGTTATCAAGATTTTTCTTATATTATTGTTGCTCACAAGGACACTTTGAATATCAATGATTATCAAATTACATTTATCAATACACCTGATTTAATATGGCCTAATACAATGATGTCTTACGTATATCCTCTTAAAATATTATTTTGTAGTGATGTCTTTGGTAGTCGAATGAATGCAACAGATTTAGAAAATTTAAGTCAACTGCAAAAAAAGGGATATTTTGTATCGATGAAATATTATTTAGATGATTTTTTCATTTGTAGAAAGATAGCATTAAAAAATATGTTAGATCATATTCAAAGTTTTGATATTGATATCTTAGCACCAAGTCATGGTGCGATGATTAAAGATGAAAAGCAAGATGTACTTGATTTGTATCATCACTTTGTTGAAGAAGAAATTATGGAAGATTTGATTGTTGTTGTATATGCCTCACTTAGTGGATACACCACAAATATAGCTTTATGTATCTATGAATATCTAAGGGAATATGGATTAAATGTGGTTATATATAATGCAATAGAAGAGGATGGGTTAATGAAAGTAGATATCAAAAAAGCCAAGGCAGTGCTTTTCGGTAGCCCAACCCTATACGAAGGGGCACTGACGTGTATCTATCAAGCAATGTTACCCTTGAATGAAAAACGTTATGGGAAAAAGCTTGTATCCGCTTTTGGAAGTTATGGATGGAATGAGAAAGCTGTACTGCAAATTTTAAACCATGCAAAAGTTCAACATATGTGTGTTATGGATGATGGGTTTAAGGTTTGTTTCAAATTGCAAGATGAAGATAAGGTAATGCTTTATGAATATTTAGATCAGTTTATTGTAAACTATCTAAACTATAAATATGAACAAGAAATTGAAGAAATACCTGTTATTCATTGATAAGTCTAAAATAATTTAACTTCATGAAATAGGTTTACCAATAACTAAGTCTAGTATATAATGATTTAGGATGGTGTTTAGATGAAAATCTTAATATGCGCAGGCGGTACAGGTGGACATATTTATCCTGCAGTCGCTTTAGGCGAAAAAATGATAGAAAAAAATGAACAGAACCAATTATTTTATATTGGTTCAAACACAAGAATGGAAAAAGAGGTAATTCCATCTTTTGGTTATTCTTTTATAGGCATGGATATCGATAATTTTAAAAGAGGCATTGTAGGTAAAATTATAAGTTTGTATAAAATGATAAGAGCATACTTAATGTGCCTTAAAGTAATTAAAGATAAACAAATTGATGTTGTGATTGGCTTTGGTAATTATATTAGTGTACCTGTCGTATTGGCGGCTAAACACATGGGTGTAGTTACTTTAATTCATGAACAAAATGCACTTCCTGGGAAAGCAAATCTATTTTTAGGGAAACAAGTTGATGCAGTCGTAGGTAGTTATCCTGTTAATTTAGATTATTTTCCAATTAAGAAAACCTATATTTATGGTAATCCAAGGGCTCAACTTGCTTACCAGTATAAAGTGAGTGAATCCTTTTATCACCATTATGAATTGAATTCATCGTTAAAGAC
>JAWXUG010000111.1:0-5408 GCA_044432885.1 Erysipelotrichaceae bacterium
AACACCCATCCAATTGGTGTCAATGGACATGCAGCAGGACCAACAATTGGTTTATGGGATCAACAAGGTGGTGTACCAGGTTGTGGAGATTACCCACTTTATAACAATACAATGTATGCCTTAGAATTAAATAATAGCTACCGTATTCCTGAATGGAATAATCAATTAATGAGAATGTGTCTTGAAACAGATATTTTATTTAGAAATGGTGCTGTTTACTATGTAGCTGGTAGACAAACAAAGCTACACTACGTAAAATAAAATGAAAAATAAAAATTTAAATAAACTATTCTTCTTAGTTATCCTAAATGGTTTATTTGCCAACTTTGCGCATCCAATCACGCCCGCATTAATTACTCAATTAAATTTAGGGGATTATATGTTTGGGGTAGCGTTTGCGGCAATGGCTACTACCAACTTTTTGTTCTCACCATTTTGGGGGAAAGTTGCAAAGAATATGGGTATTATCAAATCCAGTGCAATCTGTTTTGTCGGATATGCATTAGGGCAAGGTGTCTTTGGTATCGCAACAACTGAATGGATGATCGTATTAGGAAGGTTGATTTCAGGCTTCTTCATTGGAGGGATTACCGTCACTCAAATTCTTTACATAATACAGGAAAGCAGTGATGAAGATCGTGGTGTTAACCTAGCGATAGCTGCGACACTTACAGCTGTATTTAGTCCATTTGGATATTTAATTGGCGGATTTTTAGGAGACTATTCTATTCCACTTACTTTCTTATTACAAGTTATTGGACTAGCTGGAACAGGAGTCTTATTTGCCCTTTTATTGAAAGATAAAAAAATCGAAGAAAAAGAAAAATTATCAGTATTGATGAAGGGTGCAAATCCATTTAAGGTGGTTTACGAAAGTCGTAAAATCATGACAAAGATTTTATTTATATTCTTGATGATTACTTTTATAGGAAGTTTTGTTACAACTGGGCATGAACAAGTCTTCAATTACTATATTAGTGATCAATTAGGGTTCTCATCATCAAGTATTGGTTCACTTAAGGCGCTCGTGGGTTTTGTCTCGCTGATTGCTAATTCTACTATCTGTTTGTGGATTATGAAGAAAACCAATATCCAAAAATCATTAGGGGGCATCTTACTTGTTATCTCGCTATTACTTGGAATTATCTTTATTAGCACACAAGATACAATGTTTGTTGTCTATAACATGCTTGTTTATGGTTTTGTAGCAGTGTATACACCTCTGTTACAAGCTAACTTAAGTGAATTAAGTAAAAAGAACAGTGCAGTATTTGTAGGGGTATTTAATTCGATTCGATCTTTAGGAATGGTAGCGGGGTCGCTATTTGCGGGCTTCATTTATACCTATGGTCCTAAATTAAATTATGCATACATCATGGTTGCAGCAGTGATTGCGTGTGGCTTTGCGTATTATAATTATTTCGAAGTGAAAAAAGCGAAAAACTAGAAAAAGTGGGGAATATTCCTCACTTTTTCAGTCTTTATATTTCTAAAAATAAAAATATAAAGTATAATCATGAGGAATAATGAAAGAAGGAAGAAACATGGAAAATAAATTAGTTAAAGCAATGGCTTTAAATGATCATATACGTATTTATTGTGTCAATACGACCAACTTATGTAATAAAGAAAGAATGGTTCATGACTTATGGCCAACTTCTTTAGCTACCTTAGGAAGGGTATCTTCGGTAGCAAGTATCATGGCAGCAATGTTAAAGAATAAAGATGAGCGCATTGTTGTGCAGATTAATGGTGGCGGACCAATTGGAACGGTAATGGTAGAAGCCAATGAAAATGGTCATATTAGAGGCTTTGTAGGAGACCCTCACATCTATTTAAAATACAATGAATCTAACAAACTTGCAGTAGGTATAGCAGTTGGAACAGAAGGTTATTTAAAGGTGACAAAGGATAGTAATTTAAAGAATAACTTTACAGGACAAGTGGCCTTACAAAGTGGGGAAATCGGCGATGATTTTGCCTACTATTTTACAACTAGTGAACAAATACCATCGGTTGTTTCATGTGGGGTTTTAGTGGATACAGATTATTCATGTAAATCAGCAGGTGCATTAATCATTCAACTCTTACCGGATGCCAATGAAGAAGATATCGTTACAGTGGAAGAGGTTTTAAAAACATTGAAACCTATTTCAACTTTAATCCAGGAGCAAGAAGAGCCTTCTTTAATCATTAAATCGATCTTTAAGGATGCAACCATTGTAGAAACTAAAGAAGTTACTTGGTCATGTGATTGTCAAAAAGAACGTTTTAAAATGGGCTTATTAACCTTAAATATCAATGATTTAAAAGAAATGGCACAAGATGAAGATGAAATAGAAGTAAAGTGTGAATATTGTAATAAAACTTATACATTCGATAAAAAAGAACTAAATGAAATGGTAGAATTTAAAGCTCAATGTGGAAAATAGGAAATGTAGAAATTCAAAATCAAATTGTAGTAGCCCCCATGGCAGGAATTAGTAATGGGGCTTTTCGTAGTTTATGCTTTGAGTTTGGTGCAGGCCTTGTATTCAATGAAATGGTAAGTGATAAGGCAATCAGCTATGAAAGTGAAAAAACAATAGAAATGACGCAATCCGAACCTTATGAACATCCTTTAGTGATGCAGTTGTTTGGAAGTGATGTCGAATCAATGGTAAAGGGTGCTCAGTACTTAGATCAGCACACAGATTGTGATATTATCGATATTAATATGGGATGCCCTGCCAATAAGATTGTAAAAAGCAAGGGTGGATCTTACTTGATGAGTGAACCAAAATTAGCCATAGAAATCGTTGAGGCTGTTGTAAAAGCAGTCAAAAAACCTGTTACAGTTAAAATTAGATTAGGGTTTACTCATCAAAGTATCAATTGTATTGAATTGGCACAAGCATTTGAAAAAGTTGGTGCAAAAGCGATTAGTTTACATGGAAGAACTAGAAGTGACTTATATCAAGGAAAAGCGAATTGGGAATATGTCAAACAATTAAAAGAATCATTAAGTATTCCTGTTATTGGTAATGGAGATATCACAACGAAAGAAGAAGCTTTAAGAAGACTTGAAGAAACAGGTTGTGATGCGATTATGATTGGCAGAGGAGCGATTGGAAATCCTTTTTTGATTGCAGAACTTAAGGCCCATTTTGACAATGAACCCTACACTGCGCCAAGCTATGAAGAAAGACTTAAAATGTGTTTAATTCATGCTAAAAAGTTAGCGGTATTAAAAGGTGAAAAAATTGCGATGAAACAAATGAGAGGGGTCGCTCCATGGTATCTACAAGGGATGCCCTATAGCTGTCGTGTAAAAAATTCAATGAATCAAATAAAGAAGTATGAGGATTTAGAAAAAATCATCAATGATTATTTAAAAGAATTAAGCAAGGGAGACAAAGATGAGTAAGGTGTTGGTTATCGGCTCTACAGTGATAGATGTCGTATTAAATGTTGAAGCACTACCTACTTCAGGAAGTGATGTACATGTATACTCACAAGAAATGATGCTTGGAGGATGTGCCTATAACGTACATCGTGGCTTAAGTTATCATCATATTGATCATACGTTGTATTCGCCTATTGGCAAAGGGGTATTTGCTGAAAAAGTGAACTATGAACTTAGTAAAGAAGGGATTACTTTAAGCCTTCAAAGTGATGAAGATAATGGATGCTGTTACTGCTTAATTGAACCAAGTGGAGAGCGTAGTTTTATCTGTCATAGAGGGGCTGAATACCGTTTCAAAAAAGAATGGTTTGATACCCTTAATATGGAAGAATATGATACTGTTTATTTATGTGGATTAGAACTTGAAGAGAAAACAGCAATTCATTTAGTAGATTTTGTATGTGCTCATCCATCTTTGAGTGTCTATTTTGCACCAGGTCCTCGTGTGAATAAAATTGAAAAAGATTTATTAAATCGCTTATTAAATCGAGGGGTTATTGTACATATGAATGAAGAAGAACTAATTAATCTAACACAAGAGACTAATTTAAATAAAGCTCTATCTAAATTATATAAACAAACAAACCAAAAAATCATTACAAGCCTTGGGGATAAGGGAGCTATCTTATTTGATGGTGAAAAGATGTATCAAGCTTTTGTTTCTAAGGTAAAAGTAGAGAATACCAATGGAGCAGGAGATGCTCATATCGCAGGAATGATTGCTGCAAAACAGCTAAAAATGGATAATTTACAAGCTTTAGAATTTGCTAATAATTATGCAAGTAAAGTAGTTATGGTGAAAGAAAGTTATTTAAAATAGTGAATTATCTATATTTATTGACAACATCTAATAAATAAATTGTTTCAATTACTTTAGAAATTCTTTATATTAAAATGGTTGTATTGTAAAGATAACCTCGCTATAATGAGGTTGTCTAGCTAGACAAAATGGAGGAAAGAAAATGAAAAAAATGATAAATTTATTGGTTGTTAGTTTACTTGCATTATCATTATTTGGCTGTAGTTCTAATGATGAACCAGAAGTAACACCAACACCTGAAGTAACACCTGAAACAGAAGTAACTCCTGAAGTAGAAGAACCAAGTGTATCAACAGGAATGCTAGCTGTGTATGATGCAATGATTGCAGATTATACAGATGTAATGCCAGCATTAGAAGTAGTTGGAATTGACGTAGCTGCTGATGCTTTTGGTTTAACCTCTGAATACTATAGCGAATTAGTATGGGCAATGCCATTAATGAATGTTCACGCAACAATCATTGTTATTGCGGAAGCGACAGATGGAAATTTAGAAAATGTTAAAGCTGAAATAGATAACTACTTTGAAGGATACGAAGAAAGCTGGGCAACTTATTTGCCAGAACAATACGACTTAGTAGTTGCAAGACAAACTGCTGAAGTTGGAAATATGTATGTTGTGGTAGTTAGTGAATATGCTGAAGATATGGTTGCTATCTTAACAAACGCAGGAAGCAAATAATAAATCATAAAGGGCCTAAGGGCTCTTTTTTTCTTGATTGACAAAAGTCTTCATTTTCCTTATAATACAAGAGAATTGTGAAGAAGTGGCAGTAGACTTTAAGGATGGTGTAGAGAGTTCGTTGGTTGGTGAAAAACGAAACACAGAATAAGGTTGAATAAAAACATGGAGCAGACGTAAGCCTTGCGTTAAAAGGTAAACTTATTCAAGTTACTAAGGTGGTTAAAGTGATTTAACCATAAATTAGGGTGGTACCACGATGATAACTCTCGTCCCTTATGCGATGAGAGTTTTTTACATTTCTAGGAGGTAAAAATGGAAGTAAAACGTTCAGAACAAGAATTAGTACGTATTGGTAAGATGAATGACTTAAAAGAAAAAGGGATTGATCCTTTTGGTCACGCATTTGAAAGAACACATAGCACATCACAAATTAGAAGTGCTTATGTAGAAAACACAAA
>JAWXUG010000112.1:0-5378 GCA_044432885.1 Erysipelotrichaceae bacterium
GAAGAAGTGGGAAAGCTGCACTTTCCAAGATGGGAAGAGTTACCTGATTTAGACTTATATATGGATCAGGTGATCGTGCTTATTGAGCGTTATCTAGGCTTTATGAAATTGGATGAAAACGATTATATAGTGACCAACACAATGATTAATAACTATGTTAAATTAAACTTATTACCAAAACCTAAAAAGAAACGTTATAGTAAACAACATTTGGCTTATTTAATTGCGATACTCTCTCTTAAACAAGTGCTATCTATTCAAGAAATCATTGATGGGATAAAGTATCAGGCGGGTTTTAGTGGGACTCGTACTGCTTATAACTATTTTTGCGATCAGCAAGAATTAGCGATTCATGATGTATTATGTATTTTAGGTGTTAAAGATGGGAATATCAATTTAGAACATATTAACGATGAATCAGAGGTGGCAATCAAATTAGCTACGCGTGCTTGTGCATCAAAGATTATTGCTACGCATCGTTTACATTTACAAAATAAAATATCAAGGAAATAAAGGAGTTCTTATGCTAGGCAAACAGGAAATTGTTGAGCAACTAAAAAAATTAGGGGTATATCAAGGAATGATTCTAGAAGTGCATGCTTCACTTCATTCTTTTGGTCATGTAGTAGGTGGTGCGCAAAGTGTTGTAGATGCTTTGATTGAGGCTGTAGGTTATAATGGCACCTTATTGATGCCTTTACAATCATATGAAAATACAGAACCTTCAACCTGGAAATCATTTAAAGGGGATTTGCGCGATATTTGTAAAATAAGAGCACAAATACCACCGTATAATAAAAAAGACTTTGAGGCGAGAGAAATGGGCGCTATCTGTGATAATCTAAGAAGGCGTGATGGGGTAGTTATTAGTGAACATCCTAATATGGGTTATCTTGCATGGGGAAAATATGCTAAGTTATTATGTAATCATCAGTCACTTCATTTTGCTCTTTCCCAAGAATCACCAGCTGCTCGTTTAAATGAGCTAAAAGGCTCTATTTTAATGATGGGTGTAGGCTTTGAACAAGCTACTTCAATGCATTTAGCAGAATATTATAGTGATGTACGTCCTGTTTGTTTAAATGGCGCAATGCGGGAAGTATCAGGTGAAAAACAATTTGAAAGTTATTTAGAATTGGATTTGGATGCGAAAGATTTCATCTCGGTTGCAGAAGTATTAAAAGCTAAGGGTTATGTGCAATCTATCATGATTGGCACTTGTTTGTGTCAAATGGTAATGAGTCATAAAGCAATAGAATACACGAGCAAATATTTAAAAGAAAATTCTATTTTACAATATTATCAATAGATGGATGGATAAAACGGATAAAACCGTCTATTTTTTATTGTGATGAAAACTATAGTATGATATTATAAGTGTGTGAACAGGGGTGCTATTTGCTGAGAACATACCCTTATCACCTGATCTAGTCAAAACTAGCGTAGGGAGTTTGCTTTTTCCTGCGCCTCAATTTTATGGAGGTGTTTTTTTATGAGAATGACAGTCAAGGATTTAGTTTTTATGGCCATGTATATGGCAATGTTTATGGCATTGGATGTAATTGTGAATTACTATCAAATTCTTCAAATGCCACAAGGGGGCTCATTAGGGGTTTCTGTTATTCCACTACTTATTTGTAGTTATCATTTAGGGTGGAAAAAAGGTGTATTAAGTTGTGTGTGTGCGGTAATGCTTATGTTTATTACAGGACCAATGTATACCCCTAATATTTTAGGCTTTTTGTTGGATTATTTATTTGCATTTGGTGTCTATGGTTTCGCATCCATACTACCAAATTATCGTTACTTCTATACAGGGGTATTGGTAAGTAATGTTATACGTTATGTACTTCATGTTGTTTCAGGAATGATTATTTGGCAAACGCCATTATGGGGTTCGCTTACCTATAATTTCTTTTACATGGCAGCAACATTGGTATTATGTATGGTGATGGTGCCCTTATTAATGTCAAGAATATCACCTTTAAAAAGATAAAAGTTATGGTATAATCTTCTTGGTAGGAGATTGTGATGGATTTAAAAATAAATGATGAAGTTTATGTTCAAAGTTATAAACATGATGGCTCTTTACACAGAACTTGGGCTAAGGCCTATGTGATCGAGGTAAGTGAAGAAGTAATCGTTGCTGTGACGAATAAGACATGGGTAAGTGAATCAAATGGACGCTCATGGTTTACGAAGGAGCCTGCAATTTGTTTTTTCTATCCCAATAAATGGTTTAATGTGATTTCAATGATTCGCAAAACAGGGATTTACTATTATTGTAATCTAGCATCTCCAAGTTTGTATGATGGGGAGGCAATAAAAAATATTGATTATGATTTGGATGTTAAAGTTTATCCAAATGATACCTATTCAATATTAGATGAAGATGAATACGCAGTTCACTCAGCAAGGATGCGTTATCCTGAAGAAATAAAATATATCGTAGAAAAACAATTAACTGATTTATTAAAGATGGTTGAAAATAAAGAAAGCCCTTTTAAACACAAAGAGATTCATCAATATTATCGTCAATATTTAGAGATGCTTAACGATAAAAACAGCAGTTCATAAGGTGACTTATGAACTTTTTATATTTAATTTGGTATTTTAAGATAAAATAAAAGTATCAGTTAGATAAATTTATAGATAGGAGAAGTGTATGAATCAAATAGACTTACATATTCATTCAGCTATTTCACTTGATGGCGAAATAGATCCACAAATGATTGTAGATAGGGCTAAACAGCAAAAGATGAAGTATATTGGCATTGCTGATCATAATTCAACTCAGGCCTATCAACATATAAGTGATACATCAGGAATATGCCTTATTCCATCTGTTGAAATGGACTGCTATTTTCAGGGTTTAATCTTTCATGTACTCTTATATTTTGTTAATCCTAACAATGAAGTTTTTGAAAGCTTAAGTGAAAAGATAAGAAAAATGGAGAAAGAGGCAGGTTTAAAAACCTTAAAGTATGTCCAAGAAAAGATGAACCTTGTGGTTGATTTTAAGCTACTTAATCAAATTCATCCTGAAGGGATCTATACAGGAGAGGGGATATGTGAAGCTTGTTTAGCAAATACAATAAATAAAAACAATTCTTATCTTAAAGAACATTATGCTGGTGGAAAACATAGTGTCTCACCTCATGTGGATTTTTATTGGGAGTATTGTTCGCAAGGGAAAATAGCGTATTCGCCAATTGAATATATGAGCATGGAATCATTGATTTGTTTGGCAAAAAAAGAGCAAGCAACGGTTGTATTAGCTCACCCAGGAAATAATGTTAAGGAAGACCTCGAATTATTAAACAAAATTATCGCATTGGGAATAGATGGAATTGAAGTTTATAGCAGTTATCATTCAAAGCAACAAATACAATTTTATAGATCATACGCAAGAAAACATCAATTATTAATGACTTGTGGCAGTGATTTTCATGGTAAACATAAACCTCATATTCAAATAGGACAATGTGATATGCCTCAAGAGGATGAAGAAATACTTATTAAATGGTTGGAAGATAAGATAAAAAGCTTGTGATTATTCACAAGCTTTTTTAAGTAATATTTAATTTTAATGTTTATTCTTTTTCTAGAATATGTAAGTTTTCAGGGTCAAACACTAAGAATGCATGATCTTTTTCATGATAGACTTTATGAGATTTAGGGTCATATTCTGTTACATTAAAGATAACGCCATCTACAAGTACTTGATAATACTGATGGGTTCCCATGAAGGTTGATAAAACAACTTCACAAGGAATGATACCTTCATCTTGTAAGACGATAGATTCAGGTCGAATGACAATTTCACATTCATCATTAATATTTAAAGGACGATGGTTATTGACTTGTACTTCAGTGCCTTTCATGTTTAAAGTTACCTTTTTATCGTTACAAGCGGTTACTGTTGCTGTAATAAAGTTTGCTTCACCGATAAATTGAGCTACAAATTTATTTTTTGGTTGTAAGTAGATTTCTCTAGGTGTTCCCATTTGAGCGATAATTCCTTTATTCATGACAACAACTTGATCAGAAATACTCATTGCTTCTGATTGATCGTGAGTAACATAAACTGCAGTAATTCCAAACATTTGTTGAATCTTTCTGATTTCTGTACGCATTGATACGCGTAATTTAGCATCTAGATTTGACAAAGGTTCATCAAATAATAGCACACCGGGCTCCATAACTAATGCTCTTGCTAGGGCTACTCGTTGTTGTTGCCCACCGGATAGCTGATTAGTCATTCTTTCTTCCATACCCTCAAGTTCAACTAGTGATAACATTTTTGTTACGCGCTCTTTAATTTCGTTAGCTGGCATTTTTTTAATTTTTAGGCCATACGCAACGTTTTCAAATACATTGATGTGAGGCAAAAGTGCATAACTTTGAAAGACCATTGCTGTATCTCTTTTGTTAGGAGGAAGTTCATTAATTGCTTCATCTCCTAAATAAATTTCTCCACTATCCGGACTTTCGAAACCAGCAATCATTCTAAGTGTAGTCGTTTTACCACATCCTGATGGGCCTAACAGAGTAATAAATTGTCCAGGCTTAATATCAAGTGTTACATGATCTACTGCATAGAAGTCCTTTTGTGTTTTTGGATCTAAATAAATTTTAGAAATATCATTTAAGCGTACGCCTTTTGGGGTTTTCATAGCTTATTCTCCTCCTTTATATGATTTGTTTTTACTCATTTTGTTCATTACTATTTCCATCAACATGATAGCAGTGAATGTAATAATAATTAAGATTGTTGCATAAGCACAGGCAATTCCGTAATTTCCTTTTTCAGCATGTTCGTTGATACGTACAGTAATTAATAGGTATTCTGGGGTTACTAATAAGATAATAGCGGAAATAGCTGTAATAGAGCGAACAAAGGTAGTTACCAACCCGCTAAAGAAGGAATCTTTGATTAAAGGTAGCGTAACTGTAGTAAATACTTTTCCGCCAGAGGCCCCTAAGTCAAAGGCTGATTCTTCGATTGACTTATCAATTTGTCTTAGTGCAGCAATTCCACTTCTAGTTCCTACAGGAAGAGAGCGTACAATAAAGACAATGATAATAATCCACGCTGTTCCATATAGCCCTGATAATATCCCTGTGTAATAGATTCCACTACTAAATCCACGGATAAAGGCAACACCGAGTACTGTTCCTGGTACTGCCATTGCTAACATCGCAACAAATTCCATTAACCCTTTACCAATAAAGTTTTTCTTGACTACTAAGTAGGCAATCACCATTGATAGGAAGGCTGTTAATGGGGCAGCAATTGCAGCTAGTAGAATAGAGTCTGTAAAGACGGTATATCCTTTATTTTTAAATACATACTCGTACCATTTGAGTGAAAGTGA
>JAWXUG010000113.1:0-5300 GCA_044432885.1 Erysipelotrichaceae bacterium
CGTAAAAGGATATCCTTTTTTGTGTTAAAACGAGAATAAATGAATATTATTAAAAGATATATTGAAAAACAATTTGATAATACTTACAATTAATAGGAAAGATGGTTTAATCGCATGATTTAATTTTGTGATTGCATAAAGTGCGGGGGTATTTATGCTTGGAGATGTTGATATAATTTTTCAAACAAGTATACAGATTGTAATTGCCATTATTTTGGTCTGTATGTATAGTAGATTTTTAGATTTTAAAAACAAAAGCAAATGGATGCTTGTGGGATTATCAGTAGGATTCTTTTTAGTAATGATTTCAATGTTTGTTCTATATTATAATATGTTTTTAAAACTTATTATCTCACAAACAATTGTGTTTTTCGTTTTGAAAAAAATAAGTAACAATCGTAACTCAGAAATTTTATTAACGATGTTTATTGTGTCGACAGTTCAATTAATTTGTGAAATGTTGGCGATGAGTACAGATATGTTAAGCACCAATTTTGATGCGACAGGTTTTGAAAATAATACGATGTATACAAATGTTTCTTATCATATAAATAATTTAATGTTGGCTACTTTTGCATATTTTATGCCAAAAGTGTTTACATGTAAAAAACTTGCAAAAGTATCTAATATGGCTGTATATATATTATGTTTAATTGTACTATTTCAATACATCTTATTATTGGCTGTATCCTATAGCTTCGTAAGCATTGCACAGATGGGAAATGAATATTATGTTATTTGTATCTGCTTGTATTTAATTACCAATATATCACTAATATTAGTTGCTAGATTAATTCATACACAGTTACAAAAAGAAGTGAAATTAGCCCTTGTAAAGAAACTAGACAAAGAGTTTGAAGAAGTAGAAGATAGATTAAAAGATGATGAATTACAAGTAGAAGAATTGAAAGGTTTAATTAAAGAATCAATCATTAAATATGAGAATAAAATTAAAATTGATGAAATGTTACAAGATAAATATCAAAGCTACATTTCCAATTATACAGATTGTGTTATTTTAGATATTATATTAAAAGAATTTATAAAAAAATGTGAAGAAAAAGAGATCCTATTTAAAATAAACATTAGTACTTCCATGCAAAATCTAATGAAAGATACAGATATCATCAAATTATTTTCAAATCTATTAGATAATGCATACGAATCTACATATATGAATGGACAGGGTGAAATAAATTTAGATGTTAAAGGGGTTCAAGCGATGACTTATATTTGTGTTAGCAATAATATCGATCACCATGCGCCAATTATAGATAAAAAAATTCATGGATATGGAAAAAAAATAATAAAAGAGATGGTGAATGGAAATAACTGGATGATAAACATTGATAAAAATGATAGACAATATAAGGTGGAAATTGTATTATGATCAATCAATTGAAAAAAATTAATCATACTAAACTTGATTTAGGTGGAGTATTCCTATATGCAGTAAGTCAGTTTGTGCTTTTAGTTTCATTACTTTTTTTGAATAATCAAGAAAATTTATTTTTGATATGCGTGGTTGGAAATCTATGTATTTTTTCAGTAATTGGCTCAAATTTCTTTTTCTATAAAATATTGTATCGTATCAATGAAAGAAGCAAGAAGGAATTGCAACTGCAATTAATGGAAAAACAACTACAAAAAAGATTAGAAGTATATAAAAAAGTGCAACAAAACCATGAGCATATTAAAAAGAAATTTCACGATTTAAAAAATCATATGATTATTTTAGATGCAATGAATGAACAAGGCTTAAGTGATGATGCAATGAAGTATTTAGGTGAATTAAAGGCTGAAGAAATGAGATCACTTTCTTCTTAATATCACATGTAAATATTAAGAAAATACTCTTCAAAATGAAACGAACCCCAGAAGTTGGACAACCAATTATTAGGAGGTTCTTTTTTTTATGGCAAAATTAACAAGAGAACAAAAAATAGAGATTTTATGTTGAATATGGATATTGAAATTGTGGTTGTTCACCTTTGCTAGTAATACCATTATAACTTTACTTCTGAAAATATTGGTATTTTACTTCCGAAAATATCATTGTTTTGCTTCCTGAAATATTAAGAATAAACGCTTTTTCTTTCTTTTTTTGATTTCAGCTACTTCCAATACAATGTTATTCAGAATTATACATTATTACTCAATTGTAATTTTTTTGCCGAAAAGACAAGAAAGTAATTGTTTTTTGTACGTTCCACCAATTGGGATAATCGTATTGTCTAAAAGGGTTATTTCGTTTTTATCAACTTTGTAGACGTAGTTAAGATTGATAATATAAGATCGATGGCATTGAAAAAAGTCCTCAGAAGGTAGAGACTGTTTAATTTGATTAAAAGTAAGATAGCATACATAATCCTCATTTAATAAATGAATATTGACTTTTCTTAATATATTTTCAAAATAAAGAACATTTGTTGTAGGTAATGTCACGTTATTTGAACCAACTTTTAAAGTAATTGTAGAGTTTATCGTTTTAGCAATATATTTATCATAAACTGTATTTAAAGCAAGCAATAGATTCTCTTTGAGATTATCTTTTACTACAAAAAACAAATGCTCCGCTTTATAAATATCGATATAATATTTGCTAAAAGATGAAATAAAAATTATTTTACAGTTACAGTCTAAATAGTTGATTTTTTCTGCCGCATCAATTCCATTTAAAGTAGAATGATTAAATTCAATATCCATAATAATCAAATCATATAAACCAGATTTAAAATGGCTCAATAAATCAGAGGTGCAAGTGTAAGTTTCGATTTTATAGGGAATATTTTTTGAATCAAAATAGTCTTGAGCTAATGATGATATTGTTGAAATAAATATAGGCTGATCATCACAAATAGCAATTTTATACATAGTAGCTCCTTATTAATGTTAAATTAAATATAAGATAAATATTGTGATATGTCTAAATAATATATGAAATCCACAAAGGAAGTTAATTTATTTAAATAGTTTATATAATGATACAGGCGATTCGAGAATTTTTTGCAGGCACTTTATGAATTATTTCTTTACTTTAAAGCACAAATTTGATACTATAGGTAAGCGAATAGGTTTCCTATTCCTTGCCTAATTTTTAGGCCAAAGACCAGAAGGAGGTGTACTCATGAGAAAATATGAAGTTATGTACATCGTAAATGCATCCTTAGATGATGCTAAACGCCAAGAAGTAATGGAGTCAACACATGCAATTATCACAAATAACGGTGGTAATATTGTCAACGTTGATGACTGGGGTGTTAAAGAATTTGCGTATGAAATCGAAAACATGACTAAAGGTTACTATGTAGTTGTAACTTTAGAAGCAGACAATGCAGCATTAGCTGAATATGATCGTTTAATGCATATCAATGCAAACATTGTTCGTTACATGATTATTAACAAAGATGCAGAATAATAAGAGGTAATAATATGATCAATCGTGTCGTCTTAGTAGGAAGATTAACCAATGATATAGAAGTACGTAAAACAAGTAGTGCATTATCGGTGGCTTCATTCACTATTGCTTGTAATCGTCGTGTTGCTCAAGGGCAAGAAAGACAAGCTGATTTCATTAACTGTGTAGCTTGGAGACAAACAGCTGATTTTTTAGGGCGTTATGCTAGAAAAGGCAGTCTAGTAGGTGTTGAAGGAAGAATTCAAACACGTAACTATGAAGGTCAAGATGGAAAACGTGTCTATGTAACAGAAATTGTTTGTGATAGCGCACAATTACTAGAATCAAAACAAGTAACTGAAAGTCGTCCAGCAGCCTCTACAAGCTCATCTATGAGTTATGGAGCACCTGCTTATGATAATCAACCATCTGATGTTTATGACTTAGGAAGTGGACCTATATTAGATATATCAAGCGATGATTTACCATTCTAATTTGAAAGGAGAAAATTATGGCATTTAAAAAACAACGCGTTAGCCGCAAAAAAGTATGTTATTTCAAAAAGAATAATATAACTACTATTGATTATAAAGATGTAGAGCTTTTAAAGAAATTTGTTTCACCTAACGGGAAAATCATTCCTCGTCGTGTAACAGGAACAAGTGCTAAATATCAAAGATTATTAGCAACAGCTATTAAACGTGCTAGACAAATGGCTTTATTGCCTTACGTAGCAGACTAATTAAACTTCCTCCGTTATATAACGGAGGATTTTCTTTATGGAGGATTCATGAGAACAACAACAAGACAAATTACTGAGGGTGCAATGATGTGTGCACTTCTAGGAATGATGCTTATCCTAAATCGCTATCTAGGAAATTCATTAGAAATCATGTTCATTTTAGTACTACCGATTCCAATCGTACTTTATACTGTACGCCATGGATTGAATGCTAGTGTCATGGTTTATTTATCGTGCATTTTTATTAGTGTTATGATGGGACAATTAACGACAACTTTTTATATTATTTTTACCCTGTTAATCGGTATTGTATATGGTGAAGGGGTTAGAAGAAATCAAAATTCGTTAATTATTTTATTATGGACTTTTATCCTTACCTTTTTATTAGAGGTGTTAACAGGCTGTTTCTTGGCAAGCTTTTTTGGCTTTGATATTGAGATGCAAATGATTGAAATCAATCGTTTTGTTCAAGCGGTTATTCCTAGCGCACCAGACAACTTAGTAACGACAGTATTTTTAACATCCTTTGTGATATTAGCAGCAGAAGAAGTCTTAATTATTCATATCCTTTCTATCGTTCTTTTAAAACGTTTAAAGATTAAACAAAGACCCTTTAAAACAATGTTTGAAATTAGTTTAGGTAAACCATTGACTATGATGTTGTCTTTTTTCAGTTTATTATTGGTGTTCACAGGATTATCAAATAATGATAGTATCATATCTATGGTTATCCTTGTATTAGGGATTTGTAGCTCAATTGTATTATTTGTGTTCGGATTTATTGCTTGTTTATGGCTTGCTCATGTATACTTAAAGAAGAACATTACGATTTTACTAGCAATTCTTTGTGTGGTATGTATACCGATTATAATGCCTTCTTTAGTATTTCTAGGAGCGTTATACAATTTAACAGATTTTAAAGATAATGTAGAGGAGGTCATGAATGGAAAGAAATAGAAAAATTCAATTAGTTGCAATTTGTACACAAGTTCTTTTCTTAGTAGGAATTCTTATATTAGGAGTAATATCAACGGAAACACTAACTATCCCTTTGTTTGTATGGACACTATCTAGCATTACGTTAGTTGGAGTATTATATTTCTTAGAAAAAAATAAATCAGATTCTATTGAATTTGTGGAAAGTTCATTAACCAGTAGTGT
>JAWXUG010000114.1:0-5298 GCA_044432885.1 Erysipelotrichaceae bacterium
TTGCCTTAAATAGTCGACCCTTAATGTTGGCTCCATCAATAAATAATCTTTATTGGTAAATACGTTAGTATGTTGTAGTTCATTAAGTTGTTGTTTTTTGGCGCTTAATATCCGTGCTAAACCATCCTTTAATAAACGATTTTTTTCCTGTAATGCCTCCATACAACCTGTCTTATCAGCACAGGCATGCATCACACATGCAGTAGGTGTCGATGCTCTTAAATCTGCTACCATTTCTGCAATCGTAAAATCACTTTCATGTCCTACCCCACAAATAATAGGCGTTTTCGCATGATAAATGCATTCCGCAAGTTTGGCATCATTAAAAGCCCACAAATCTTCTATAGAGCCTCCTCCTCGTGCAAGAATAATACAATCCATATTTCCATCATCTAATTGCTTAATTGCTTGAACAAGCTGATTTGCAGCCCCTTCTCCTTGAACTAAAGTAGGTAAAAAGAAAATTTCAGCTAAAGGCCAGCGTGACTGAAAGGTTTTCACCATATCAGCATAGGCTGCACTATCCTTACCTGAAATCATTGCAACTTTACTTGGATACATCGGAATTTTCTTTTTATGTGTTTCATCAAAATAACCTAGTCGACTTAACGATTCTTTTAATTGATTAAGTCGAAGGTACAAATCCCCTAACCCATCTAACTGAATAGATTTTACATAAAGTTGTAACTGACCAGTAGCTTCAAATATAGAGGTCGTACATCGTACAACTACCTTATCACCCTCTTTAGGTAGAAAACTCAATCCTATCGCATGACTTTGAAACATCACACAATTAATTCTTGATTTCACATCTTTGAGTGTAAAGTAAATATGTCCACTTTTGTGTCTGGTAAAATTACTTATTTCTCCTTGAACAAGTATATTTTGAATATAAGGCTCACCATCCAACTTCATTTTCAAAAAATGAACAAGATTACTGACACTTATCTGTTTGTTAATCATAGTCGATCTAATACACCATTGATTAATTTAAAAGCCGTATCATCACAATACAATTTTGACAATTCTACCGCTTCATTGATAATGATTGCTGCCTGTGTCGTTTTTAAATCAAATTCAGCACATGCCGCAAGTAAAATCGCTTGTTCAACATATCCTAAGCGTTCAAACGTCCACTCAACCAATTCTTCATTAATATAAGTAGCATAACGTTGTTGGTTTTCACATGCATTATAAATCACTGCTTTAGCAAAGGAATCCACTGCTTCTAATTCAAGATCAAATGTATTTTCAATGAGGGTATCGATATCATTTTGTAATAATTGATATTGATATAACACCACCATAATATTTTGTCTAAGTTCTTTACGTTTCATTTATTATCTCCCTTGGACTATTTTAGCATATTTTTAACACTTTTAACATCTTTAAAGATAGACTTTTTCATATTCAGGCCTTATGATTATGCTATGAGAAAAAAGATTAGAAATTTATACCACCATTTGTGTACAATAAGCTATCACAAATACTTAGTAATGCGTTATTGTTTTGCCTTAAATCTTTATATTCAAGGGCTTTTACATGATTTATCTAAGTATTCTTTGATTGAGCTAAAGACAGGAATGAATTATTATGCAGGCTATTGTTCTCCGATTGATTTAGAAAAAAAGGAAAAAGGCTATAGTGAATGTTTTCTTCATCATAAAGGCCGCAATAAACATCACTTTGATTATTGGATTGATCGTAACAAAGATGGGATGTACAGCATTGAAATGCCTAAAAAATATGTTAAAGAAATGCTATGTGATCGTATTGCTGCAACCCAGGTTTATTTAAAAGATCAATTTTATGATGGAGCTGCCTATGATTACCTTAAAAAAGGCTATGATAAAGAGTACATGCATCCTAATACATATCAATTAATCGAATCTTATTTACTAATTATCAAAAATGAGGGCATAAAAAAGGGCTTGCAAAGAATTAAATCTTTGTAAGCTTTTATTTCATATAATACGCACTCACATGCTCTGTTAAATATGAAGCATAGCCATCAAGTCCTAAAGATTGTACCAAATCAATCACTTCTAAATCATTACCTAGATATTCAGGTTCTACTGTATCTGTTTGTACAACCATAAATAATAAGGCAAATGCACCAATTAATAAACTAATTTTAGCATTACGAATAAAAGTTTTTATCTTTTCATCTTTAATTAATGAAATACTCAATAATAAACCAGTGAAGAACCCACCAATATGTCCTAGCATACTAATCCCTGGCATTAATGTAATCACAAGATTCATCATTAATAAACTAATCATTTGATTTCGAACAGCGGGTTGTTTTAAAAGACCCGTATACCAAGCATGTACAACCATACTTGCCATTAAACCATATAAGCCACCACTTAACCCTAGTGTAATGGTATTATCACTGCCTAAAAAGACAAAAATCGAACCACCAATAATCGATGCAAATAAGATAAACAACATATTTTTATAACCATAGGTTCTTTCAAAAAATGAGCCTAAACTATTCATTGCAATGATGTTAAATAAGATATGTAAAAAATCAATGTGAACAAAACCGCATGTAAATAAACGCCAATATTCGTTTGCAACGACAATAAACTCTTTATAATAAGCCCCTAATAATATCGCAATACTAACAGATTGTGCATCAAGTGCTAAAGAGGAAGTGAAGTTGGTTAAGAAAACACTTAATCCATATACTAGTAAACAAACTCCTATCACACAATAAGTCGCAACCGGCACAAATTTTTTCTTATTTGTTTGCATTGTATGTGATTTTTTCATTAAGTTAAGTGAAATTTTCTTCATCTCAGCCACTGGATTTTCCACTTCATGTACGATTCTATCGATTCCTGGATAAAACGGTTCCAAACTAATTCCATCCTTAAATCCTTCATCCAACATCGCTGTATCAAAAGGTTCATTTGGATAGACAGGATCTTTTCCAATATAGATATTTAAAAATCGTTTATTTAATCCCAATTGATGATTAATGATTGCAATGGATTTTTTCAAGCGATCTTTTTCATAATCAATTTGTTCAATAGATTTAGCACTTACACGAATTAAAGAGTACATCTCATCACTTTTAGAAAACAACCAAAGTTCATCTTTACGATTATCGACATTTACAGTTTGAAAATGATGGTGATTGATTAAAAATTCAACCACTTGCATTACTTTAGCATTATTTGTTGGATTCATCACTCACCTCAGTCAAGCTATCCAATACATCTTGAAAATAGCTTGGTAACTCTGTATCAAAATGCATTCTTTCATTGGTTGTCGGATGATCAAAAGCTAAATGCATGGCATGTAGTAATTGACCATTGGTACTCATTGTATTTTTATAAGAGTACTTAAAGTCTCCAACAATAGGATGTTTAATATATTGCATATGAACGCGAATTTGGTGGGTTCTTCCTGTTTTCAAGGTACATTGCACCAAAGTATAGCCTTCATATTTTTTTAGTACTTTAAAATAAGTAACAGCCTCTTTTGAATTACGATTTGTTACGCACATTTTTTGACGATCTTTAGGATCACGACCAATAGGTGCATCAATGGTACCAAATTCATGCGGTAAATCACCATGCACAAGGGCAACATAAGTTCTTGTACACGTTTTATCTTTTAACTGGTCACTAATCGCTTGATGCGCCTTATCATTTTTACATACAACCAAAAGACCACTGGTATCCTTATCAATACGATGAACAATTCCTGGGCGATTCACCCCATTAATCCCACTTAAATCCTTACAATGATGTAATAATCCATGGACTAGGGTTTCTTCATAATGACCAGCTGATGGATGTACCACTAAATGACGTGGTTTATTCACAACAATAACATCACTATCTTCATAAACAATATCTAGATTTAAATCCACTGGCGTTAAATTTAACTCTTTTACAGCAAGTGGCGTTAAAACAATCTCATCGTTTAAAGAAACACGATAATTCGCCTTACAAACAACACCATTCACCTGTACAAGACCTTGATCCAAACATTCTTGAATATAAGTTCTTGATAAATCGAATACGCTCGCTAAATATTTATCAATACGTACTCTTGTTTCTAATTCTTCTATTTTAATACTATACATCTATACTACCCTTCTTTGTGTCTAAGATAAACCATTGCAAAAATAATAAAGCAACACCGATACATAAAAAGCTATCTGCTAAATTAAAAATGGGAAATGGATATCCAAATAAGTTAAAATCTAAAAAATCTCTCACATAGCTAAATCTTATGCGATCATAAAAGTTACCTAAAGCACCAGCTAACATCAATACAACACTATAACGCTCTAAGATAGTGGCTTGTTTATATTTAATTAAAAACGTCAACAATCCAATACATACAATCGTAGTAACGATATAGAAAAAGATCATTTGTCCTTCTAATATACTCCATGCTGCCCCTTTATTTATAGCATATGTAAAGCTAAAAAATCCAGGAATTACCTCTATCGATTCACCAAGTGCTAGACTAGCTTGAAAATACATCTTAGTAGCCATATCTAACACAATGGCAATAATTAATACCATCACTTCTTTAAATTTCATAAAAACTCCTTACTTGTAACATCATAACAAATTCAATAAAAAATGCAAGTTAAGATTCATTGAAGACCTTTTTTTGTAACTCTTGATTAAATTGATTGGTATATAAGCGATAATAATAGCCTTTTTCTTTCATTAATTCAGTATGACTTCCACTTTCTTGTACAACCCCTTTTTTAACGACTAAAATTTTATCAGCATTTACAATCGTACTTAATCGATGCGCTACAATAAATGTTGTCGTTGTCGATACCACTTGATCAATTGCATGTTGAATCAATAATTCTGCTTCGGTATCAATCGATGAGGTTGCTTCATCTAGAATCATGATGTTAGGTTGATGTATAAGTGCACGTGCAAAGGAAATCAATTGCTTTTGCCCTGTAGATAAGAAACTTCCTGCTTCCCCTACTTCAAAATCATAGCCATTTGGAAGCTTTTGAATAAATTCATCTGCATTTAATAAACGACATATCTTGATAACTTCTTGCAAACTTGCATCAGGCTTTCCATAGCGTATATTATCTAAAATAGACCCACTAAACAAATGAGGGGTTTGTAAGACATAGCCTAATTGACTATGAAGCCATCCAATACTTCTTTGTTTATAATCGATTCCATCAATTAAAATCGCCCCTGAAGTTGGCTCATAAAAACGTGATAATAAGTTAATGATAGTACTTTTACCACCCCCAGTTTCACCAACTAAGGCAATCGTTTGCATTGGTTCTAC
>JAWXUG010000115.1:0-5287 GCA_044432885.1 Erysipelotrichaceae bacterium
GAATTAGTCTTCAATAAAAATGCAATGGTGTATATAGATCGTTGCATTTTTTTATGCAAATTAGAACGTTAGTAAAATATAAAGCTAAAAGGACATTATTTTAGTAAAATTAAAACAAATAAAAAAAACTCTTGCATGCTATTGATTTCACAAAATTTACATATTAAAATGAAGATATCGTAAAGGGGGAATAAAAACGATGAAAAAATTATTAGTTGCCGTTATCACAGCGTTAATGCTAGTGAGTGGTTGTTCATCTACAAGTACATCAAGTGATTCTGCTTGTACTGCAGGTACTTATACTGGAACAGCTACAGGGTTCGGTGGAGAAGTTACAGCTGAAGTAACTGTTTCAGATTCAGCAATCACATCTGTTGTTTTAACAGGTGAAGGTGAAACAGCAGGTATTGGAAGCACTGTTATTGACACTTTTGGTGAAAAATTTGTTGCAGCACAATCTGCTGAAGTTGATGCATTATCAGGTGCTACAGTTACAAGTAATGCTGTAATGGAAGCAGTTGCTGCTGCATTAGAAGGTAATTGTGATACTTCTAAATTAGTTGCTCTTGAAGGATCAACTGGTTCTGAAGAAATTACTGATTACTACGATGTGGATGTAGTTATTATTGGAGCAGGTGGAGCTGGTCTTACAGCTGCAATCGAAGCTTCTGATGCTGGTAAATCAGTGTTAATTGTAGAAATCGCTGCAATGACTGGTGGGAACTCAATCCGTGCAACAGGTGGTATGAATGCTGTTACTGATGCAAATGATCAAAATGAATTCGGTGAAGGTGCTGGGGTTGAAGCAATGTTAGTATCTGCTGAAGCATATCCTGAATTAGCAGAATTAGCTGCTACAGTTGCACAACAATATGCAGACTATCAAGCTAATCCTGAAGGATATTTTGATTCAGTTGAATTATTCAAATTAGACACTTTAGTTGGTGGCTATAATAAAAATACTGAAGAATTAGTTGATGTATTAGTAAACAATGCTGGAGATGCAATTGACTGGTTAGCTACAAAAGGTGTTGAATTAACTCAAGTTGGAGCATTCGGTGGAGCAAGTGTTATGCGTATCCACAAACCAGTAGTTGACGGGAAAACAGTATCTGTTGGTGCTTACATGATTCCAATTATGGAAGAAGTTGCTACAACAAATGGTGTTGAAATTTTATTAGAAACAGAAGCAACAGAAATCTTAATGACTGATGGTGCTGCTAGTGGAATTAAAGCTGTTAAAGACGGAACAGAAATTACTGTTGATGCTTCTGCTGTTGTAGTTGCTACTGGTGGTTTTGGAGCAAATAGTGATTTAGTTGTAAGTTACCGTCCAGATCTTGAAGGATTTGTTACAACAAATGCTGATACTATCCAAGGTGATGGTATTGTTATGGTTGAAGCTGTTGGTGGTGCTTTAACAGATATCGAATTAGTACAAATTCATCCAACAGTTGAACAAGAAACAGGTGCTTTAATTACTGAAGGATTAAGAGGAGACGGAGCTATCATGGTTAATGCTGAAGGCTTACGTTTCTGTGATGAAACAGGAACTCGTGATGTAGTTTCTGCTGACATTATTGCTCAAACAGGAGGCTATGCTTACTTAATTGTTGACCAAAAAATGGTTGATGCTTCTTCTGTAATTGCTGGTTATATTACAAGTGGTTACACTGTTGAAGGTGAAACAGTTGAAGAATTAGCTGCTGCAATGGGTGTTGATGCTGATAACTTAGTAGCTACTATGGATGCATGGAATGCTGCAGTTGCTGCTGGTGAAGATACAGAATTTGGACGTACTTCATTCGCTTCTGCTTTAGATACAGGAAGCTACTATGCTATTCAATGTGCTCCAGGTGTTCACCATACAATGGGTGGTGTTTCAATTACAACTGAAACAGAAGTATTAAGCACTGAAGGCGAAGTAATCCCAGGATTATACGCTGCAGGTGAAGTTACAGGTGGTATCCACGGTGACAACCGTCTAGGTGGAAACGCTGTTGCTGACTTCGTAGTATTCGGACGTATTGCAGGACAAAACGCTGCTGCTTACGTAGAATAATATTTAACCAATTAAGGCCACATGTCAATGTGGTCTTTTTTCTTTATAATCCATTCAAATCAAGATTGAAACAATGATATTTTATGGTATGATTATAGGGTATTGAAAAAACAAAGAGTAGGATGCTTCTTATCGGGAAAAGGGTAACTTGCAATAAATTACTTATGTAGACGATACATTAAATTTATTTTAAGGAGAGAAAAAATGACAATGTTGTATGAAGGTAAGGCAAAACAAGTCTTTACTACAGAAAATCCAGAACAAATTATCGTGCATTATAAAGATGATGCAACAGCTGGTAATGGTGCTAAAAAAGGAAGTATTTCGAATAAAGGAGTACTTAATAACAAAATTAGTTCTTTAATTTTTAAACATTTAGAAACTAAAGGAGTTAAAACACATTTAGTTGAACAATTAAATGAACGCGATCAATTATGTCAAAAAGTAGAAATTATTCCACTTGAAGTAATCTGTCGTAACTATATTGCGGGGAGTGCTGCAATCCGTTATCAAATTGAAGAAGGAACACCACTTGAAACACCTATCTATGAAATATGTTGGAAAGAAGATAAATTAAATGATGTCTTAATTGCTGACACTCATGCCATTTCCTTTGGTTTAGCTACACGTGAGGAATTGGATGTTATCTACTCAATGATTAAGATTATTAATCATGAGTTAATTGCCTTATTTAAAACAGTGGGCATTCAACTTGTGGATTTCAAAATTGAGTTTGGTAAAAATGCTGCTGGAGAAATCTTGTTAGCGGATGAAATTTCACCAGATACTTGTCGTTTCTGGGATATTGAAACAAAAGAAAAATTAGATAAAGATCGCTTTAGAAGAGATTTAGGTAAAATTGAAGAAGCTTATATAGAAGTATTAAAACGTTTAGAGAATAAATAACATAAAACCCATGAATCTATGTTCATGGGTTTTGATTTTTGATAGGTATTGTTAAATTTGGACTGTGTAGGTTGTTTTGAGTATATAACTTACTTGCGACGCTCATAATTACATTTCGAATCATGAAGACTGCAAACTCTCCTTCATCATCACTTGGTGTATGAGATACTTCGTGATGCAAGCTTAAACTTTTAAAACAAGCTTCAAATTCATTACAGAAAAAATCATAAGCTCGCTCGTTATTGTAAGTGCTATATTGAAAATTGAGCAGTTGTTCGATTTCTTGCATACTGTATACTTGTTTAAGAATGCATACAACGATTAAATAAGCCATATGTTTGCGGGAATAACGCTTATTAGTCGGTGGAGATATAATTCCTTGATTTACATAGTTATTAACCATTGTACTGGTAATAAAGCTTTTTTGTCCATTGATTGCTAGAAATGGTAAACTTTCTTTAAGAAACTGTAAGGTTTGATCCATATATAAACTTAAAGAAGGAATTTCATTCCATCTAGGTATGTGGATATCAATAATTTCACTGTTTGTATAATATGTCATAATCGCCTCTTATTACATCCATTATATAAAAATAGTTGAGCTTTAGTCAATTAATATCACAAATGATATTTGTTGTCATAAAAAAGTCAAATGTTATAATGAATATGAAAGAGGTGAGCTTATGTGCACAGCATTTACATTAGCAAGCAAAGACAATCAACATTTTTTTGGTAGAAATATGGATTTGGAATATGACTTTAATCAATCAGTAATGATGATACCAAGAAACTATAAATGGGAAAATGTGGTGGATCAATCAAAACATATGACTTCCTATGCAATGATTGGGATGGGAACAATTTTATTTGATCATCCAATGATAGCAGAAGCAATGAATGAAAAAGGTTTAGCTGTAGCTGGGCTTAATTTTCCTCATTACTGTGGCTATGAACAAGAGGTGATTGAAGGTGATGTTAATATTGGACCATTTGATGTCGCTTTATGGATATTAAGTCATTTTGAATCTGTAAATCAATTAAAAGAAACATTAGAAACTTTACATATTATTGATCGACCTTTCAATCAGCATGTACCCAATGCTACACTGCATTGGATCGTTAGCGATAAAGAGAATCAATCCATTGTTATTGAATGTGTGGAGGGCAAAATGAATGTCCATGATAATCCGCTTGGACTATTAGGGAATTCGCCAACCTTTGATTGGCATATGACCCATTTAAATCAATATACCATGCTTAATGTGCAACATCAAAAACCAGTCCAGTGGCTTAATCATACGCTAACTCCTGATGGACAAGGTACAGGATTGATTGGCTTGCCAGGGGATGTGTATCCTGCTTCAAGGTTTGTAAGGGCTGCATTTTTAAAAACTCATAGTCAACATATTGAAAACGCCCCGCAAACAATCGCTCAAGTATTTCATATTTTGGGTAACCTAGCGATGGTTGCAGGAAGTGTCATAACGGAAGATGATAAACAGGATCTTACTCGTTATTCATCGTGTATGTGGCTTGAAACAGGAGTATATTACTATTGGACTTACGAGACAATTGGCGTTCATGCGATTGCTTTACACAATCAAGATTTAGAAGCACATGAGATTAAATTATTCGAGTATCCTAAAGGGTTGAAAATCTATCATCAAAATCAATAAAAAAAGCGAGACAGTGATCTCGCTTTCATATTTTAAGATTAGGTTTAATTAACCAATTGATAATACTTCGCTAACTTCTGCCTTTAAAGAAAGGTAACTTGCTTGAAAAGCTTCTTTATCTGCATCACTTAATGCGATGTATTCTGCTAAAGTTAAGCTTTGTGGATTTCCGTCTGCATCTTTTGCTCCTGCAACAACAGATAGGTCTTCATCTACGATTGTTTCAACACGAGCACCAGCATTACGTGTACCAACACCCATTTTTAAGATACTTGTTGGATCATATTCATAGTAAGTGATTAATAAGTCACTTCCATTAACGATATTTGCGAATGTTTCAGTATAAGCCATCATTGTAGCTGAGGCATAAACTTTTTCAGCATTTTCACCCTCTCCATTGACGAAGCTTCCACCAAATATTGCTGCATTTGGTGTGCCATCTTCTGAAACGGTAATGAAGTTTACTGTACCTAAAGAATTTTTATATTCAACGATTGCATAAGCACTTCCGTCATTAGGGAATAATTCACTTACATACTCTGCATTTTCAAGGACAGCTGCTTCTGCTAAAGTAGTTGCAGTAGCATCTTCTGTAGCTTCCCATTGATAAATCATATACATTTTTGATTTACGATTTACTAAA
>JAWXUG010000116.1:0-5276 GCA_044432885.1 Erysipelotrichaceae bacterium
AACATCCGTACTTCCCATTCCCACAGTATCATTTGGTTTTGTTTGTACATAGATATCACATAGTGGATTTTCCATGACATATTTTTTTACTTCTGCAGCATTTTCAACATCTTTTATGCCTAAAGCAGGATCATCTTTAAAGCTATCTTTAAAACTTTGTGCATAAGCTAATTCTTCCTTTGTATAGGTAGGTAGTTTTTTATTTTTAAAGATACCTCTTAACATATTTTCAAGGGTAAAGTTTGGAATTACATTACTTAATCCCTCATCAAATATAACTTCACATTCAACCCCACTCATCATTGCTGCACCCTTTGCAATATTGGCAACACGATCATACAATTTCACTACATTGGCATTATTGTTAGAACGAATTAAATATTTTAATTCGGCAAAAGCTTGAACAACATTAGGAGATTTACCTCCCACATTGGTATAAGCATAGTGAACACGTTCATACCCCGCCATATGTTCTCTTAAGTAGTTGACACCGACATTCATCAATTCACACGCATCTAATGCACTACGTCCAATTTCAGGAGCTGCCGCTGCATGAGAGCTCTTACCATAAAAACGATAATAAGCTTGAATACACGATTGTGCACTTCCTGAAGATACTTGATTGAACTTTCCAGGATGCCATGTTAGCGCGATATCCACATCATCAAAAGCACCATCACGTGCTAAATAAGCCTTTCCACTTCCACTCTCTTCAGCAGGACACCCAATTACACGAATGGTTCCTTGATGATCTTTTAAATATTCAATTAAATTAAGACCTGTTGATACAGCCCCCACGCCTAATAAATGATGACCACAGCCATGTCCTTTATCAGTGTGTTTTAAAGGAGTTTCGACAGCCACATCAGCTTCTTGGCTCATTCCATATAAGGCATCGTATTCGGCTAAAATCGCAATTACTGGCTTCCCTGAACCCATTGACGCAATATAAGCTGTTTCCATGTCACATACATTACGTTGTACATCAAATCCATATTTTTCTAATACTTGGCACATTCTTTCACATGACTTGAATTCTTCAAAGCCTGTTTCAGAATCTTCCCACATGCCACACATTAATTCTTGTAGATCATTTAATTGTTTTTCTTCCATAATGTCCATCCATTTCTATTTAAAAAACTATACATCTATAGTATCTTTTTTTTGTAAAATTATCAAACATTTATGAAAGAAATGTAAAAAAATGAAAAACGGAAGAATCACTTCTTCCATTTCTTTACAATTCTATATATTAGATAGCCCAAAAGGGTCCCTAATGTGTTAGTAATAAAATCATCTATATCACTAATTCCCGAATTAAATAGCCATTGTAAGCCTTCTATCATCAAAGAAAAGCAAGCCCCAAATAAAACGACCTTGATAACATTATTAAACCATTTACAAATCAATGGTAATAAAAAACCCATCGGCACAAACCATAGAATATTGCCAAAACAATGATAAATAAAAGTAGTCCATTTATATTGATAAGCATTGGATAAGGTATAAAACATATCTAATTGGACAGTATCATAAGAATGTTGCCAACCTGCATAGTCGAAAAATAATTGCCAGTCACGAATAACTGTAATTTGAAAAAGACAGGCTACATAACAAAAAAAGATCAGTTTTAAAAAAAACTTTTTCGTTTGAATGGTCTTCTTGTTGATTAGGTGTACCATTAAATACACCAATGTATAGGCTAAACCTGTTACACATGCAAAGATAAAAGCACGATAACAGTAGACTAGTAATAGTTCAATATTCATAAAACCTCATTTTCTCTTAGCTATTGTATCATAACTCCTACTTTTAAATGTGAAGATTGGCTGACTAAAAAAAGGCCACTAAGCAGCCTTATTGAATAATTGATCAATCTCTTTGATTTCCTCTTGAATAAGAATTGCTTTAGGATGTGTCTTATCAAGATTACTCAAAGCTTTATTTAGTTTGTTTTTTTGATGTTCAAGATACTTAATGAAAATATCAGACTTCTCTTGCATTAAGATAGGCCCATATTTAATTTGTTGCAAAGATAAAGATTGTGATTGTTTTGGACAAATAGATAAGGCTTGATAAAAATGTTTGTCATAAATCATTTTCTCATCCAAAATAGCCATATGATGTTCCACTATCCATAAGCGTAATTTATCTACATCACGATTAATTTGAATAATAATTTGATCAAGTTGACCCAACTTATCTAAATCATTTTCTAATATCATTTTGCATGTTTCATAGCCTACACCAGCAATTAAAACCGTTTTAACCTCTTTTGAAAGTTTGTCTAATCCATTACTTAAAATCGGGAATACAGCTTCTTCAAGTTGATATCGAATAATGGTTTCTTTTGCTTGATCTAATGGTTTTTGATTGATATCCATCGCATAAACCACTTGGGCTATTTGTCTTTTTTTAACCTCACACGCCAATAAGCCATGATCGCATCCTACATCAGCCAATGCAGATGTCGGATGAATCATTGAAATAAGGGTTTCTAAGCGTGTTGATAGCATTAAATGTTTTCCTTAAAATCTTTTAATCGTTTTGACTTTGTTGGATGTTTAAGTTTACGTAAAGCTTTGGCTTCAATTTGACGAATACGCTCACGCGTAACATTAAATTCTTTTCCAACTTCCTCAAGTGTACGATTGCGCCCATCTTCAAGTCCAAATCTTAAACGCAATACTTTTTCTTCACGTTCAGTTAATAAACTTAATACGGCATCGATCTCATCCTTCAATAATTGAATATTGGCATATTGATCAGGACTCATTGCATTTTTATCTTCAATGAAATCTCCTAAATGTGAATCATCCTCTTCTCCAATAGGTGTTTCTAAGGATACAGGATCAAGGGCAATACGTTGGATTTCACGTACTTTTTCAGGGGTAATTCCTTCCATCTTTGCTGCGATTTCTTCAGCTGAAGGATCTCTTCCTAATTCTTGTACTAATTGACGTTGAATACGTGATAATTTATTAATCGTTTCAACCATATGCACAGGAATACGAATTGTACGTGCTTGATCAGCAATCGCACGGGTAATTGCTTGTCTTATCCACCATGTTGCATAAGTTGAAAATTTAAATCCTTTGGTATAGTCAAACTTTTCTACGGCCTTAACAAGCCCCATATTTCCTTCTTGGATTAAGTCTAAAAATAACATGCCTCGTCCAACATACTTTTTCGCAATTGAAACAACAAGACGAAGATTAGCTGATATTAACATATTCTTAGCTTCTTCATCTCCCTCTTTTGCACGTTGGGCAATCGCTGGTTCTTCTTCAGGTTTTAATAGTGGAACTTGTCCAATATCTTTAAGATACATTTTAACAGGGTCATTGATTTTAGCATAGGTGTTACTTGCCCCAAAATTAATGGTTAATTCAGGAATTTCAGGAATTTGTTCAGTTTCTTCTTCCTCAATCCTCTCATTTTCAAGCAATACTTCATCATCTTTAATTTCCACAAGTTCTGTAAAATCTTCATCATGTAATTCAATGTTTTCTACTTTAAACCAATCAAATAAATGATCCATTTCATCATCATTAATTTCTAAGTTTTCTAATGCTTTTAACACATCTTTTTGCATGATAACTTCACCTGCGTCATGCATCTTTTTAAAATCCTCTTTGATTTGATCAAGACTTTTTAATTCTGCTAACACAATTTTACTCTTTTTCATCTTCAATTAACCTCCGTCTTTCTAACTGTAACTCTTTTAATTCATTCATCAAAATTACCTTACTTTCAGGATTTTGAATCATTTTTATCTTTTCTTTAAGAACTTGGGCTTTGTCACTCATCATTCTTGCATTCATTTTTCGTTTTGCCCCGTCAAATAGAGCCTCATCGAATGCCTCATCTTGATCAACATCATCCAAACTTAAATCTAGTAATAACTGTTTAATCCCATCATCTTGACTTTCATCTAATAAACTTGCTGAATCAATCATTTGATGCTTACGATAATAGTCAATAATCATCATCGCTAATTTTTGATGTACATCATCAAATAAGAATCCTATTTCTTCTTTAAATCGTTGAATCGCAATTGGATGATTCAACATTAACTTCAATAATAATCGCTCTGCTTCATCATTTCCCACGACTTTTTTAAAGTTCTGTCTTTGACCTCTAACATTTCCTTGTTTTATAGGGGATGCGAGTTGTGCCTTAAATCCGGTCAATAAAGTAAGTTTATGTGCAAAGTTTTGACGATCAAAATCATCTTGAAGCTTTGATATTTCAGCTTGCATAAGTTGTGTAAATTCTTTTTTATCACTGTAATTAGATAAATCATATTTCCTTTGATAGTATTCAAAGAAAAATTCTGTTGGATTCATCTTTTTACCCGCCATGGATTTCAGTTCATCTAAGCCATATTGAATAATGACTTCATCAGGGTCTAAACCTGTTAAGTTTTGCATAACCTGGCATTCTACTCCTGATTCTTGGAATAATTTAATGGCCTTTACAATCGCTTGTTGACCAGCTTCATCTCCATCATAGGCTAATATAACTGGCACATGCATTCTCTTTAATAATTGTACTTGATTAGCTGTCAACGCTGTTCCTAATGAGGCTACAACATTTTTAAACCCAGCTTTATCCATCGCAATGACATCCATTACCCCTTCAACCAAATAAACTTGATTCTCTTTTTTGGCATATGAAAGTGCGCGATGATAATTATATACTATATTTCCCTTAATATACAAGGAAGTTTCACTTGTATTGATATATTTACTTTCATGATTCATCATACTTCTAGCACTAAAGCCTACAGGATTCCCTTTATCATCATGAATACTGAAAGCAACACGTAACGAAAAGACATCATAAGCACCACTACTTGTAATTCTTATGAGGTTGGTTTCCACCATATCTTGATCGTGATGTCCCTTTGCTTTTAAATAATGATATAAAGCATTGTCACTAGGACAATAACCAATATCAAAGTAATCTATCTGTTCCCCACTTAGCCCTCTTTTTTGAAGATAAGAAAGCGCCTCTTGTCCATTTTCTGCATGTAAACTATACTTCATGAATTTAATGCTTTCATTTAGTACATTGTATAATTTCATTTTTGCAGGATCAACGGTTGGTTTTGCATAGGTTTCAATTTGAATCGGTCTACCACTTATACTTGCAACCTTGGCAACAGCTTCAATAAAGGAGATGTTTTCATAATGAGATACAAAATGAAAGACATTGCCCCCTGTACCACACACAAAACATTTGTAAATTTGTTTACTCTTAGATATAGATAA
>JAWXUG010000117.1:0-5165 GCA_044432885.1 Erysipelotrichaceae bacterium
CATATTTTAAAGTTAAATGTGCTATAATAATAACTGAATGAAAGGAATGGTGGGGAATAATGGATTTTTTAATTGGTCCTATGAAAAAACATTTAAATGGTCATAAAGAATTAACAGCTCATAATGAGGTTGTTAGTTATTTAAGTGCACCTAAACTATATATTCCACTTATGCATGGTCCTGCTAAAATTGAAGTTTTAGTAAATGAAGGTGATTATGTTAAGGTTGGAACGTTATTAGCGCATAGAAATGATCACTTTTATGTACCAATGTTTGCATCTTGCTCAGGTGTAGTAAAAGGTGTTGAAAAGAGAATGCATTCTAGTTTAAGAATGGTTGAACATCTTGTGATTGAAAATGATCAAAAATATACAGTTGAGGATAACTTATCTGTACTTGATTATCAAAAAGCAAGTGAGGAAGAAATTGCAGCATTTATCAAAGAAAAAGGTATTGTTGGTCAAGGAGGAGCTGGTTTTCCAACTTATATCAAATATCAAAATGTTAAGGGGTGCGAACGCTTAATTATTAATGCAGTTGAGTGTGAACCTTACATTACTGCAGACTATGCTGGTCTTGAATTGTATATGGATGATTTCAAAGATGGGGTACAAGCTTTATTTAAAGCTTCAAAAGCACCACTTTGTCAAATTGCCATTAAATCAACTAAGCCAGAAATGATCGAAAAATTAAAAGAAGCTTTTAAAGATGTAAAAGGAGTTGAAATTTCTGCAGTTCCAGATGCTTATCCAATGGGATGGGAAAGAACTTTAATTTATACATTAACTAAAAAACGCTATGATCGTTTACCAATCGAGGTGGGTTGTATTGTCTCTAATGAAACTACAGCAATCGCTCTTGGTAAGGCAATGAGAACAGGGGTTCCTGTTGTTGAAAAAATGATTACAGTAAGCGGGGATGGTATTGCGAAACCATCTAATGTGATTTGCAGTGTTGGAACAGTGGCAAAAGAAATTTTAGAGTTTTTAGGTGGAACAACTGCTGAAGAAATTCAATTAATTGCTGGTGGACCGATGATGGGTAGTGCAATGACTAGCGATCAAATCGTAATTGGCAGTGCAAATAACGCATTAACTGTATTGAAATATCAAGAGGTAGATCCAATTGGTTGTCTACGTTGTGGAACTTGTGTTGATCACTGTCCTTCAGGTTTACAACCAGTAAACATTAATAATGCAGAGAAAGCTAAAAATTTAGATCGTATTGTTGATTTAAAAGCTGATCAATGTATTGAATGTGGAATGTGTACCTTTGTATGTCCTTCAAAAATTGCGGTAACAGAAGGCGTGCGTCGTGCTAAACGTGTACTAGCACTTAAAAAGAAATAGTTAAGGGAGGAATAAAAATGAAATACGTATTTAAACCAGCACCTAACTATCGTACAAAAGATTCAACACTTCGTATTATGAACGATTTAACAATCGGTCTTGTAGCTGTGTTACTCTTTGCATTATACAATGCAAGTACATTCTCGGGTGCCAACGTTACACATTTAGTAATGTTAACTGTAAGTGCTGTAGTAACTTCATTTGTTGTTGAAATTGCATTTGCAAAAATGATGAAACAAAATGTTATGAAGTGTATTAAATCTTCATTTCCATGGGTGACACCACTTATTTTAGTCTTAATTTGTCCAATGAACACAAGTGTATATGCTGTGGTTGTATGTACATTTATTGGGGTTTTATTTGGTAAATTAGTTTTTGGTGGTTTTGGTCACAATATTTTCAATCCAGCAGCTGTCGGTCGTGCTGTTCTAGCTGCTTCGTTTATGAGCTCTGTAGCTGTAGATGTAGTTACTGGTGCAACGCCAACGGCAACGATGGCTTCATTAGGATGGGCTACTTCTACTGAAAGTTTCAATACAATGATTGAAGCATTTGGTGGATTACAAGGAATGTTAATGGGCACTTATGCAGGTGCATTAGGAGAAACTTGTTCGATTTTAATTATTCTAGTAGGTATTTTCTATGCTGTTCGTAACGTTATCGACTGGCGAGTACCGGTGGTATATATTGCTACTATCTTTCTAGGTGCAAGTCTTGTTGCAGTTGTATTTGGCATGGGTGTATGGTATCCATTATTCCATGTATTAACTGGAGGTGCATTATTTGGTGCAGTCTTCATGTTAACAGATCCTGTAACAAATCCAACAACAAGAGTTGGACGTCTTGTATTTGCAATGGGTGCTGGTTTCTTAACATTGACTATTCGTCTTGTTGCAAACTTACCTGAGGGAGTATTATTCTCTATCTTGATTATGAATATGATGGTTCCAACCATTGATCGTTTATTTGATGGTCAACAGTTCTATCAAAGTAAAAAACATATCAGCGTTTTAGCAGCTGTTGCATTAGTAGGTTTAGTTGTAATTGGTGTATGTGCATCTACACTTGAACCAAAAGAGGTAGCAGCTGAAGGTAGTTATAATGCTGGTTCTAGCATTAGCTTAGCTGATGATTTCAGCGCAAATAATGCAGAAGTACTTAGTGTTGATGGAAATGTATATCATGTGAAATCATTTGGTTTTGCAGGAGACAATGAATTTGATATTACCATCGTTGATGGTGTTGTAGAAAGTGTAGTATTTACAGCCTTCAATGACACAGTAGGTCTTGGTGATTTAGCTGATAATTCAGCGTTCTTAGCTACTTTTGTTGGGGCGAGCGATGATAGCTTCACAACAGATGCAGTAAGTTCTGCTACAATGACTTCAAAAGCGGTTGCAGCTGCAGTAGCTACAGCGCTAGAAAGTGCAAAGTAGGGTGAGATGATGAAAAAAATTATTAGTTTAATGGCTTTCTTAGGATTAGTAAGTGCTATCAGCGGAGGCGTATTAGCATACGTTAATAGCATTACTGCTCCAATTATCGCAAATATGTCAATTGCACAAGAAAAAGCAAACTTGGAAATTATTTTTCCAGGAACAACTTATGAAGAAGTAAGTCTTGCAGATGAAACAGGACTTGTGACAGGTGGTTATATTGCTCAAAATGAAGGTTATATTTATAAAGCTGAAGTTTATGGGTATTCATCAACTCCTATCATCTTTATGGTAGGGATTGATAATGATGGTGCGATTGCTGGATTTAGCGTTTTATCGCATCAAGAAACAAGCGGTATTGGTAGTCGTATTGCGACAGACGAATATAGCAATCTTGTATTAGGGCTAACAGCTAGTGATACAGTCGATACATTATCTGGCGCTACGGTTTCAACAAGTGCTGTAAAAGGCGGAATTGAAGCAATTTTCGAAGAATACAATAATGCTTTAGGATTAGGGCCTATTGAAAAAGATGAAGAACCAGAAGCAGAAGTAGAAGTTGAAACAGCACTTACTTTAGCAGCTGAGTTTAGCGCTACAATTGATACTATTGAAGAAGGGGTGTATACTGTTTATTCAAAAGGATTTGAAGGGGAACATAAGGTTATCGTTACTATTATCGATGGAGTTATTGATTCTGTTGTAATTGAGGAATTTGTCAATAATGATGGTATTGGAACGGATGTAAACTCTGATGATTTCTTAGCTCAATTTAGTGGTTTATCTGTAAGTGATGATACAACTGAATTAGATGTAATAAGCGGCGCTACAGTGTGTAGTGAAGCGATTATTGGTGCTGTGGCTACGGCGGCTCAAGATGCTGCAAGTGCTGCATCCGTAAATACGGATGGAAGCACAACAACATTCGCTAATGTTGAAGCCTATGGATTTACTTACCAAACAACTTCAGCAGATGCTAACATTTTGACAGTTGTGTGTGATAGTGAAACAGGAAGCGTGGTTAGTGTTAGCGTTGATCAATTTAATGATACTGTAGGGCTTGGTGATCAAGCAACTACCTCAGAATATTTAGAAACATTCGTTGGTGCTACACTTGATAGCATTGATGGTGTAGATACAGTAAGTGGTGCAACAATGACTTCATCATCAATCATTGAAGCAGTTAAAATTTGCTTACAAAATATGATGGAGGGAGCATAAGATGAAAAACTTAATGTCTGGATTTTTTAAAGAAAACCCTGTATTAGTATTATATTTAGGAATATGTTCAGCACTTGCAATTTCAACTTCATTAGATAATGCGATTGGTATGGGTGTTGCCGTAATTGTTGTTCTTATTATGTCAAATACAATCATTTCATTATTAAGAAAATTTATACCTGATGAAATCCGTATTCCAGTTTATATCGTAGTTATTGCTACCCTTGTTAAAGCTTGTGAAATGTTAATTCATGCATATCTACCAAGCTTATATGAAGCATTGGGTGTGTTTATTTCTTTAATTGTTGTTAATTGCATTATTTTAGGACGTGCGGAAGCATTTGCTAGTAAAAATGGTGTTGTAGCATCTATTTTAGATGGATTAAGCATGGGACTTGGTTATACTTTTACCCTTGTCTTAATTTCAGGAGTCAGACAAATTCTTGGTACAGGTGCTCTTAGTTTAAGTAACCCATTAACTAGCCAAGTAATCTTTGATATTCAATTGATTCCAGCAGGATATGAGATTGGATTATTTACAACCTCTGCTGGTGCATTTATTACATTTGCATTATTCGCTGCCTTATTCGGTATGATCAAAGACAAATTAGCAGCTAAAGAAAAGGGGGCTAAATAATGGAAAACATTTTCTCAATCTTTCTTGCAGCATTATTAATTAATAATATTATCTTATCTAAATTTTTAGGTATGTGTCCTTTCTTAGGGGTATCTAAGAAATCTTCATCAGCAATTGGGATGGGACTTGCAGTTACCTTTGTTATCTTAGGTGCTTCTATTTTCACCTATGTATTGTATTACGCAATCCTTGTACCATTTGAACTTGAATATATGAATTTAATTACCTTTATCTTAGTTATTGCATCATTTGTGCAATTTACAGAGTTGGTTATTAAAAAATATTCACCTTCTTTATATCGTTCTTTAGGGATATATCTTCCTTTAATTACAACAAACTGTGCTGTGTTATATGTTGCTTTAGACAACATTAGCAGTGGATATAATTTTGTTGAAATGATTACCAGTGCACTTGGGGTTTCTCTTGGGTTCACAATGGTCCTTTATATCTTCTCATCTATTCGTGAGCGTTTAGATAGTGCAGATACACCAAAATATTTTAAAGGAAACCCAATCGCTTTAA
>JAWXUG010000118.1:0-5115 GCA_044432885.1 Erysipelotrichaceae bacterium
AGGAAGGTTTCTTTATATCTAAAGATACTTCCTGCAATCGAATTAGACTGAAAGAATAATTCTGTAACAGAAATAACATTTAAAACAGAGCTATCTTTAATATTAACAATGAACTCGTTACCAATGGATGGGAAGGCATTTTTTATCGCTTGAGGCAAAATTACGCATAACATTGTTTGCATTGAACTCATACCTAAAGAACGAGCTGCCTCACTTTGTCCTTTATCTACTGATTGGATACCAGAGCGGATAATTTCACTCATATAAGCACCTGTATTTACAGATATGATAAATATACCAGCTACAACCGGTGTCCATGCGTAAATTGGTTTTACAGCGTAATAGATGAATACTGCTTGTACCATCATTGGGGTTCCTCTAAATACTTCTACATAAATAGAGGTTATAAAATAGATTACTTTTTTAAGGATTCTTAAGTAAAGTGGATCACTATTTTCAACTTTTATCGCTCTTATACCACCTACAAACAATCCTAATACAAGACCAATCAATGTTCCTGTTATGGAAATGATTAGTGTAAATTGGACACCCAAGAGAAATGATGGGTAGTAAGTTGTAAAGATCTGATAGGCTTTTGTAAACATTTCAATCATTTCTTTGGGCCTCCTAAATTAACTATTCGGTTGCTGGTTGACGATCAACCGCTTGTGTCATTAAATCATTACGTGTATCAGCGTCAATACCATCTAATACTGATTGAATGGCATCACGTAGTTCGCTATTTCCTTCAGATACAGCAATAGAAACTGTTGTATCAGCATCAAATCCTGAACCTTCGCTAAATTGAACGATTGCTAAATCAGGGTTTGCAGCTACAACACCAATTGCAACTGGTAATTCTGCTACTAATCCATCAACATCATTTTCTTGTAAAGATAATACCATACGTGGGTATGTATCAAGTGGTGTTGCATGAATAACATCATTGATTTGGTCAATGACATCATCATATAGGGTATTAAGTTGTCCTAAAACAGTAGCCCCTGCAAAATCTTGGATGCTTGTAGCATCAACATATGAACCATCAGCTCTTACAATCATAACCATTTCTGATTCATAGTATGGTGATGTGAAGTCTACGTTTTCTTCACGTTCCTCAGTGGCAGTCATCCCGGCGATAATGGCATCGATTTCACCAGAGTTTACAGCTGGTTCAAGTCCATCCCATGAGATTTTTTTGATAACTAATTCCATTCCTAATTCATCAGCAATTTGTTGAGCAATGACAACGTCATATCCATCGCAATAATCAACAGAAGTAATGGCAACTGTAGATTCTCCTTCTTCAACGGTAGTCCAGTTGAATGGAGCGTAGTTACATTCCATACCTACTGTAAATGTGTTTGTTGCATCTGCATCGCTTGCACTTGTGCATCCTGTTAATAGTAAAGCGATTGTTGTTAGTGTGATTAATCTTTTCATTTTTCTATCCTCCTAAGTAAGAAACAAAAAATCGCATGCTCTACAACATACGACCCTTAGGGTATATTATCATAGCGCCTCTACTGAATAGTAGGAGTGTTACAGGTTTTACCTATAACCCCACAATTCCTTTATGCCTAAAGGAGTTGTTCGGCGGTGATTACCTTTCCACTTATTCATTGTCTGCCGACTCCTAAGTGTACTCATTTGCACCGCAACCTCTTGTGTATTTTTTGTTATGAAAGTATAATACATGGAATATGAAACAATTGTCAACCCTTTTTTTCAATTTCCCATAAAGAAAGTTGTTCAGTGTTTGTTAACATTCTTTTAAAGTTATTTCTTGCGGCTGGAAATTGTTCATAAATTTCCTCTAATAACTCCTTAGATAGTTGACGATGAGTGAAGCCATCATTAGGACAAGTACTTTTAACTACAGGTAGTTTTAATTGCTCACTTGCTTGAATAATTTGATTCTCATGGACATAGCTAAAAGGGCGAATGAAAGTCGTATCACTATCACTTAAATACATCTTAGGATCATAAGTAGCAATTTTACCTCCATGAATCATATTCATGAGTAGGGTTTCAAGCGCATCATCAATATGATGTCCAAAAGCGATTTTATTACATCCTAGTTCTTTCGCTTTTTTAATTACTGCGCCTTTTTTCAATTTACTACATAAGGAACATTGAATACGATCATTTTTAGGATGCAACTTTAAAATATCATAAACCTTACTTTTTTCATGAACAAGTGTGATGTTATGTTGAGCACAATAAAGGTCCAATTCACTAAAGTCCATTCCCCCAAAGTTTAAATCAATATGAACTCCAATGACTTCAAATTGTTTATTAAACATCTTTTTTGCAACCATTTGATAAAGATGCATAAAATAAAGTAAGACAACAGAATCTTTACCTCCACTTACACCAACTGCGATTTTATCATTTTCTTGGATTAAATTAAAATCCTTATCTGCTTGGATAATCGCCCCAAGTATTTTTTTGTTCACCATAATTTCAACCTTCAAACTTTCATATCTTTATCTATTATAGTATAATTAAGCCGTGAGGTTAATATGAGTAAGATTATTTTTGTTAAAAAAGAAATGGGATATACATCATTTGATGTTTGTAATAAATTAAAAAGAGTATTTCATACCAAAAGAATAGGACATACAGGCACCTTAGATCCAAATGCAACAGGTGTTTTAATTGTGATGGTTGATGAATCATGTAAGATATTACCTTATATTCATCATGTCTATAAAACCTATCGCGCATCTATTCGCTTAGGGATTAAAACAGATACTGGTGATATATGGGGGAATGTGATTGAGGAAAAAGAAGCTTCAAGCTATTGTGAAAAACAAGTTGAAGAAGTACTTACTCAATTTTTAGGACATTCTAAACAAATTCCACCGATGACATCAGCGATTAAGGTTAATGGTCAAAAACTATACGAACTACAACGTAAGGGGATTACCATTGAAAGAGAGCCAAGAGATATTGAAGTAAAATCAATAAAACTTTTATCTATCAATGATGAAATCCATTTTGAAGCGATGGTAAGTACAGGGTGTTACATTCGCTCACTAGTAGAAGATATTGCCGAAAAACTAGGTACTATTGGCACAATGAGTGCTTTGGAGCGAACTTCTGTTGATCATGTAGGGATTGAGGATTGTTACAGTTTAAAAGAAATTGAAGAGGGCAATTATCGCGCTTTTAGTAAAGAAGAAATATTAAAACCATATTATTCATTTGTTGAATATGAGCCAATTGCTGATATCAAAAATGGAAAAAGAATTCATATTGATTCAAAGGAAGAAATTGTAATGATTACCTATCATAATGAAGTAATAGCTGCTTATGAAAAAGAAAAAGGGAATCAATATCGTAGTAAAAGAGGACTTTGGTAATGCAAATTATTGAAATAAATTTAGAAGACCATTTTAAATTTGAAATACCCATCACAGCATGTATTGGGTATTTTGATGGTCTTCATGTAGGGCATCAAGCATTGATTAAACAAACAGATATTTTGGCACAAAAGTATCAATGTGCCCAAGCTATGATTTCTTTTGATCCTGATCCATGGATGGTCACTAAGGAATTAAATGATGTGAAACATATCAATAGTCAAAGGGATAAATTACATTTATTAAAGGCCATGCAGATTGATTATTTAATTATATTAAAATTCACGAAGGAAATGGCCGCTTTATCAAGTGAAGACTTTGTTAAATTATTGGTAGAACGTTTAAATTTAAAAGCTTTGGTCACAGGATTTGATTTTCATTATGGGGCTTATGGTAGTGGGAATATTGATTCTTTAGCCCTACAAGCAGAAGGCTATTTTGAAACATCTGTAGTAGATGCAATTAGGGATGAGTATGGTAAAATTAGCTCTAGTCGAATTGAGGAAGAGCTATTAAATGGAAATATTGGGTATGCTTCAAAGATGTTAGGCTATGATTATTTTGTTCAAGGAATTGTGGTGAAAGGGCGCCAAAAGGGTAGAGAAATCGGATTCCCTACAGCCAATGTTGCCTATGATGATCATATATTACTTCCTAAAAAAGGGGTTTATGCAGGCTATGTAAAGATAGCGGCTCAGTGCTTTAAAGCAATTATTAATTTGGGACATAATCCAACTTTCAACTTTCAAGAAAAAGACAGTTTAGAGGTTCATATACTTGATTTTAATCAAATGATTTATGGACAACATATAAAAGTGATTTTTGTACAATATATTCGTGATGAGAAAAAATTTAATAGTGTAGAAGCATTAACTAAGCAGATTGACTCTGATTGTCTGCACGCAAGACAACTAGAAACGATCACAAAATAAAGGAAATGGGTGAAACAATGAGATTAGCATTATTTGATTTAATTGATGAGACAGCAGATGAATTTGAAAAAAATCAAGCAACTTATAAAAGTGCACAACAAAGTTTAATTACGGTTTATGATTGTTATCTCAGACAATTTGAAGACATTTATATTACCTTAAATAGTAGAATTAAATCAGAAACAAGTTTGCGAGAAAAAATCATTCGTAATAAATTTTATAAGCATTGCAATACACCAGAGGATGTTTTCTTAAATCTACATGACTTAATCGGATTAGCAATTGAATGTCGCTTTATTAGTGATGAGTCAAAGATGTTGGATTTAGTTAAACAGATTTTTGAGGGCAAAGAGGAAGAATATTCTGTTTGTAAGTTGGATAAGCGTATTTATCTAAATTTAAAAACGCCTCAACCTCAACTTCAACGGAATGGATTTACCATTTACCGATTAGATGGTTACTTCTTAGAAAAAGGGGTTAGAATTAATTATGAGTTACAAATAAAATCTTTAATTCATAACTTTTGGAGTGATGTTGAACATCAGGTAGTCTACAAAAATAATAAATTGGTTCAATTTGATCAATTTATGCAACATTTATTAGGTTCTATTCGTGATAATTTAGATGTCGTTGATCATCAATTACAGATTGTTTACAACCAAGTAAAAAAAGAGTCAGAACAAACAGATGATGTAGGAATGACAGAAGATGGATTTAAAATGTTTTTGGCTAAGTCAATTAATGATTTGTATAACATTAAAATGATTGATTCTGTAGGTTTCACCTCTAACTTTAAAAAATGTAGTGGAATTTTA
>JAWXUG010000119.1:0-5074 GCA_044432885.1 Erysipelotrichaceae bacterium
ACATGTTCATGTGAACAAGGTTGCTCATCATCAAAAAATGATGCAATTGAAACATTAAGCACAAATAAAGGCTTAAACATTAAAGTTCTTGGTGGTGGTTGTGCTAAATGTAATCAATTAGAAAAAGTTACCAAAGAGGCATTAAGTGAATTAGGAATCATTGCGACAATCGAGCATGTTGTGGATTTTTCACTTATTGCAAGCTATGGTGTAATGTCGACACCAGCCCTTATGGTTGATGAAAAAATAGTATCAACAGGGAAGGTTTTAAAAAAAGCTGAAGTTATGGCTATCTTAGAAAAATTTATATAAGAATAGCGTTAAAGAGGATATTTTTATGTGATTTACAATAAAAATGGTAACTTATAAAAGACAAATGAAAAAGTTTGGCTTTTTTAAATAAATGATCTACTTAGTATTTAGGTAATAGGATACACAATGGTATTCGCAATATTAAATAAGTATCCTACGAATTAAGTTGTAACATGTTTATTTTAGGGTTATGATAAAAAAGTAAAACATAGTTAGAATTTCTTTGAATATGAAAAAAGATTCTTTAAAATGTGATAATTATTTGATAAGAAGTATTCATTAAATGAAGATAAAGGGGAAATTTATGAATGAAAAACAAATCAATCCAAAGTTTATTTTAGGCTTATCAATCTTTTTGTACGCAGTAGCATTTCTTAGTATTGTAGTTGTTGCCTATTTACAAAGTAAGGGATATACGAGTGGTTATATGAATATATTGGTAGTTGTCCTTTTTTTTGTACTATCTATTGTAGCTACTATGATTTTATATAAAAACTATAATCATTTGATGTTGTATGAAATGCAGCGTATTGACTCTAAATATGATCAATTATCACTTACTAAGGTTCGTTTTTTAACATTAAATGAAGTAGAAGAAAAGTTACAAGCACAAAACTTTAAAAAGGGTGAAAGCCGCTATTATAAAAAAAGAAAATTATCTTTTTTCCGAGATTCAATCCATTATCATGTGCGTTGTATTCAAAGTATAAATGCGGTAGGAGATATTGAAAAAGAGACAAGAAGATTTGAGAAATGGTCAAAAAAACCAAAGAACTCCATATTGATTTTAATTGTTTATGCTGAACAAATAAGTGATTCTGAATTTAAATTTTTAAAACATAAATCAAAACTAGATATTATCAGTGCAAAGATATCTAAGAATACTAATCAATCTATGGGGATAACTGTACTTGTGGATAAGAGAAATTATGATGGATATTATTTAGATATTTATCCAAAGCAATCCATTTCAAATTATGGCTATGCATGTAGATTTGTGAAGAAACAACTGATTAAATAAGGATAGATTGATAAAATATGGAAAATAAGATATGGCAAGAATATTGTAAGATAAATCCTTTAGCTAGCAATGCTGATATTTGGGATTTTGAAGATTTAAAAGATGAATATGATAGAGCTTTGGCTGATTTAATTGTAGCAGGTATAAAGACTGCAACCTCATCTGGGTACCTCTTTTATCAGCTTGAAAATGAAGCGATACCGGTAGTGGATAGCTATCATAAGGTGCTAAATCAACAGAAAGAAGTTGTATGTATTGTTCAAATAACCAATGTATCTATAAAACCATTCAATGAAGTAAGTGTACAACACGCATTCAAAGAAGGAGAAGGGGATCGTAGCTTGACTTATTGGCAAAAAAGTCATGAGTTATTTTTTACTGAAGCACTCACGCAAGTAGGACAATCTTTTTCGATGAACATGCTTGTGGTATGTGAAGAATTTGAAGTTGTTTATCCAATTGATTAAAGGAAGTGCGTAGGCACTTTTTCAGTATATAAGTACATAGTGTAAGGTTGTTTCATGATATAATCATTTTATAAAATTAAAGGATTGAATAAGGGGTAAAACAATGTCAGAGTTTACAATTAATGAAATGATCGCTATGCAACAAACTTTACAAGAAAAGTATAAAAATCAATGGGAAGGAATATCTAAAGAAGTTGGACAAAATAAATTGTTATGGATGATTGGTGAAATTGGTGAAGTCATTGATATCATAAAAAAACACGGTCCTGAAAAAGCATGTAGCGATGAAATGATAAGATCCTCTTTAGTTGAAGAAATGGCAGATGTGCTGATGTATTATAATGATATTTTACTGTGTTATGATATTAGCAGTGAGGAATTAAAGAATGCCTATACAAAAAAGTTTAATAGAAATATGAAACGCTGGTAAAATCATTTTGTTCATTTAACATCGTTAATAATAAGCAAGATAATACTATGAGAAAGGAAATTATGAAAACAATCGTTATAACAGGTGGCAATAGTGGAATTGGGTATGAAGCCTGTCTTCAACTTGCATCATTAAATCATCGTATCATCATGATTTGCAGAAATGAAATGACAGCTACAAAGGCATGTAAAAACATTAAAGAAAAAACATCTAATCAAGAAATTTACTGTTATATTGCGGATTTATCTAATTTTGATATTTTAAAAGAAACAATCGCAACCATTATTGATAAACATAAAAGAATTGATGTTCTGATCAACAATGCAGCTGACTTTGATCTTTCGAAAAAAATACCAGAGTATAACCATAAAAATATTGAAAAACAGTTTGCTACAAATGTGATAGCACCTTTTATATTAAGTGAATTGTTTATGCCAATCCTTCAGGAAACAAAGGGTAAAATAATCAATATTTCATCACTTGGCTTAGTGCTTTATCCTGATATGAGGTTGGACTTCGAAAATTTGAATGCTGAAAAAAGATATAGTCCTTCAAAAACCTATTATCAAAACAAGTTGGCCTTACTGATGGTTTCGTTATTTATGAGAGAAAAATATCCAGATGTTAAAGTACAGGCAATACGTGTACCCAATGTAAAAATCAATATAGATAAATATAAAAATATTCCTAAGATTATGAAGTATGCCTATAAGATCAAATCTCATTTTTCGATTAGTCCATCAACTATGGCTGAAGTATATGTCAAGTTATCAATTGATGATTTTGAAGAATTTTTATATGATGAAAAATTAAATGAAGTTAAGGCAAATAAAGCAACGTATAATCAAGAGGATCAAAAACGCTTGTATGATCTATTATTAAAGTATGAATCAGATTTAAATAAGTGAGGTGTAAGTTGACAAAAACCAATGCAATGAGATTATTAGATTTAAAGAAAATAAACTATAAAGTAAAATATTATGAAATAGATGAAATACGCTTTTTTGGTGCTCAAGCCATTGATAAGCTAGATATGGATGCAGATTGTATTTTTAAAACCTTAGTTACTAAAGGAGACAAAAATGGCATCAACATATTTTGTATTCCAGCAAACGCACATTTAGATTTAAAGAAAGCAGCTAAGATTACTCATAACAAAAAAATAGAAATGGTGCATGCTAAACAAGTGTATACAATCACAGGATATATGGTTGGTGCATGTTCGCCGATAGGGATGAAGAAATTATATCCAACATTTATTGATGAAAGTGCAATCCTATTTGATGAGATAGGGATTAGTGGTGGGCTAAGAGGCTGTGAGCTAATTTTGAAAACACAAGATTTATGTACTTACACAGACGCACAATACGCTGATTTAACTGAATTTTAAGGGGGGGTAGAGAGAATGGGCTTTTTAAAATTTTTAACAAGAATGCTGATTACGTATTTATTTGTGATAGCAATGTTTATTTTAGGACTTGTGATTATAACAGGGGAAGTGCAACAAATTATTGATTGGCCTTTAGCGGATAAGGTGAGTTGTTTTGTTACATTGATTCTTCCGTATTTACTGTATCAAATATACACGTATACAAAATTTTATCGGTTTCCACAAAACTCTTTTTTAACATCAAAAGAATTATATGATGAGGTAAAAAAAGATTACCTGCAACCATTTAATGGGATGAATGATTTGCGTATAGGATCCTCTTGGTTAGAGGTGAGGCGAAAGGGAATCGTTACAACGCAAAAAAAATATATTAAGCTTGATCAATTAGCAGGATTTTGTGTTGAAATTGTCGGTAGTTCGACCGCTCATCCAACTAGAAGAAACACAACCTATTATTTTATCGATGGTAAAGGCAAAGTTTCTATAATGAATGAGAGTGAGCGTATATCTTATGAAAATGTTTCTAAGATAGAAAAAGAAATTTTAGCACGAAGTAAAGCTAAATTGGTAAATCTAAAGCAAATCAAACAATTTTCTAGGGAATGTAAAGAGACTAATTGAGCAGAACTTAAAGCTTATCGGGGCTGTAACACATGTGTTTGTAAATGAGGTTCTTGAATTACAATGGACTGGTATTGATTTTGAAAATCGTAAAATTAATATTGATAAAACCTTGCATTGTGGTGAAGGAAGTGAGGGGAGATATGTGTTCTTTTATACTACTGTGAAAACATCAGCTAGCAAACGTATGTTACCAATGAGCGAAGAAGTTTATGAGGTGTTGTGAAATCTAAAAGATAAGCAACAAAAAGCAAGACTTAGAAATAAAGGTGCTTGGGATACCATAGAGGGATTTGAAATTTAGTCTTTCTAGGTGTATAAGGAAACCAATCAAGATTTCTACGATGAATGATACTATAAAACTATATGCACATAAAATCAATGTCTATGAACATGAATTAGCCAAAGAAGATGGACGAAACAAGTTAAATTTAAACATTTCACCTGTCATTCTCTTCGTCACATTTTTACAACAAGGTGCGCCAGATAGGGTGTTGCATAAGTTGGTAGGACATGCTAATGCTGAAACAACAATGAATATTCACACCCATGCAACAAAAGTTTCATAGGCAACTGATATGGCTCAAGTGAATATTATGGGAAAGAAATAAACATGGACGAAAACAAAAAGGAATTAGTAGATATACATACATCTGAAGAAGAAATATACTAATCCATAAGAGGATATATTGGCAAAGCACAAAATCAAGCAATTAATACAGTTATGATTACAGCATATCATCAAGTAGGTGAAAAAATTTATATTGCTTGTGGAAACAATAGTAGAGCAGAATATGGAAAAAATTTACTTCAATATATTTCAGAAAACCTTA
>JAWXUG010000120.1:0-4989 GCA_044432885.1 Erysipelotrichaceae bacterium
TTCTTAACCTCCATCGTTTTTCCCCCTTTAATAAATTTTAATTGTCAAAACACTAGCATATTTTGTATTCAAAAATCAAATTTATTTAATTTATAGTGATTTCAGCCTCTTTTTGATTGATTTCAAACTCAATATTTAACATTTTTTCCAAATCTTCTACTGAAAATCCACGTCCTGATACTGTGCCATTATTTTTATCTTCTGGATCATTCAATGTCATGATTTGTCCATTTTTGATTAATATAAAATCTTTATAATATTTATCATCATCAGTGATAAGTTGAGCGGTCCAGCTGTCATCACCAATCGTCCATTGTGCTTCCCATTGATCGCAACTGTAAGTTCCACCTAACCACTCCACAAGTGCTTGAAAGCTTCCTTTATCTGTATAATTGTACACACCAGCAAAATTTTGACAAGGATCTAGGTCTGTAATCCAATAATTATCTTGATCAATATCATATCCAAATGTATACGTATAATCTGATATTTCTTCTATCTCCCACTTTAAATACTCTGCTGGATATTTATAAAGCAAGTCATCCTCTATCACATAGTAATCCTGATAACTTCCATAGAAAGCGCGAATTTTATATACAAAACTTCGTTCTATATTCACTAATACATCTTCTGCTTGTAATCTTTGAGACCAATCTTTTGAAAGAGATAAAGAACAAATACGATACTTATAACTCTCTTTCCATTCACCTTCTATTTCATAGTCTTCATTATTGGGCTTTATATAAACATTTACATTAAAATTTTTAGTGTAACTAGCATCACTATAATCATACTCTAACTGTAAAACTGCATCTATCTTTTCAATTAACTCACTAACATCTTGTATTTGTGTATAGGATTCTAAATTACAAAATAAATAGGTCTCACCTAGTGTACATTCTATATCAGATTGAGCAATCAGTGTATTTATCATTACTTCATTCTCTTTACACTTTTGACTAATATAATTATCATTAATTTCTTCCTCATAAAAAGCAGTATCCCCAGATACAAAACCTATGTGGGCTGTTGATGAGTAGATTGAAAAATAAAATCCATCATCATCCGTAAAAATATACTCAAACATTTCATTTTGCTCATCACTATCATCTGGATAACTTAATACATCACTTAAAGTATATTTACTACCAAAAACACTTTTCACAAAAGTTTTCACTTCACTTTTCGAATAATAAACAGGTGTTGTTGAACATCCACTTAATAACAAGATAAACATCAAGCCTAACAGTATCCATTTTAATTTATTCATTCATTTCCCCTTTTGACTATTTAATTATTAGTTAATTGCATGAGTAACTCATCACATAATAGGTTCGTCTTATAATTATCCATAGAATAATCACTCATATCCTTTAAATATGCTTCCATTTCCCCCACAAATCCTCTTAGATATAAATCTTTTTCATAACCCGATGCAGGACTATAATTCACCTCGTAAGATGTATACACTTCACTTAATGTATGGAATCCATTATCCATTGTTTTAGACTGGTGCGTACGTAATGATTCAATATTATTGGATACAACATAACCATTTTCAAAGGTAACTTGAACCCCTTCACATTCTTGAGTATGGGCTGAGCGATTTTCAAAATTTGCTGAACCGATAACCCCTTGATGGTTCTCAAATAAACAATGATAAGAAGTTCCATCACCTATAGAAGATTTAATCACTTTTATCAAATGAATATCATTAAACAAAAAGCGATACAAGTCCAACATGTGAATGGCTACATAATAGATAAAACTATGATCATCCTTACAAAACATCCGTGCATCGACATAAAAAGTTGAAGTAAATGATATAGCCTTCCCATATGTCTTATCTTCAATGATCTTTTTTAATTTAACATAGGTATCTGCGTATCGTTTCATAAAACCTACATGAACTTTCACTTGATACATTTGTGCTAATTGATAAATTTTGTAAGCAGTATCTGCATCCATGCCACATGGCTTTTCAACAAATACATTTTTCTTCGCTTGGATGCATTGTTTTACGACCTCTAGTGCATCTTCTGCTTGTAAGCAAATCACTACATGATCACAATCAACCTCTTTTAACATTTTTTGATAATCATCATAAGCAAGTCCATCAGGATTGTAACGTTTTACTACCTTATAAGCATGATCATAATGTCTTGTGGACACTGCTACAATATTGCCTCCTGCTAATTCGGTAGATGGATAAACCACCTTTAATCCATGCCTTCCAGCACCAATCATCATTACATCTTTCATATTTTCCCCTATTCTTTAACTGCTGCCTTTTCACTAATCCATGCAATAATGATAATCCCAACTATACTTAAACACAATCTCGTGAGTGTAAATTGTACTCCTAAATTAACCATTTCAAAAGTAAGCAAAGGAATTTTTGCCGTTGACCATGCCCCGATAAAAATAAAAACGTTAAATAGTTTAGCACCTTTTTTTAACATCACTGTAGCAATAGGAAAAGCTGCATAAAGTGGCCCTGCTGCCAATGCTCCTAAACTAAATGAAATAAGTACTCCTTTTAGCCCACTTCCCTGACCTAAATATTTCATCATCACTTCTTTATCAACCCACACATCCAGCAATCCTAACAAGATAAATATAGGCGGAATAATCAGTAACATTTCCATCAAATTACTAGATGTAATTTCAAAAGAGGAAACACCAATCTTTGGGTAAAGAAAACCTAAAACTAAATTGAAGATAAGGATTACAATGAAAAATTGATATCGTTTTAAAATATTTTTTATCTTCATAACAAAACCCCCATTATAAACGCAACCACAATTGAAAAAATAAAAGCCGAAAGATTACGCGCAATAGTCGCTTTCTTTCCAAATGTTTTCATTTCTAAAGGAAAGGTGATAACACCTACCATCATTAAACTTGATACAAAGGCCGCTATTTGTGCAACTCCTGCACCATTATCAAATAATGCAGCAGCTAGTGGAAATGCTACAAATCCTGGTATTAAGGTAATGGCTCCCACTATACTTGCAATAAAGACACCTAATACCCCTGACTCACTTCCTAATATTTGGCTGATTGTTTCTGTTGTTAAAATACTAAGCATAATGCCTATAATTAAAATAACTGATAAAAAAGAAGGCAAAATATTTTCAAATGATTTCCATGATTTTTTCAGTGCACTCCTTGTTTTCTCTTTACTTTTACAATATGAAATAATAAGCCCTAAAACAGATAATGTATACAATATGTAAGTAAGCATCGTATTCCCCCTTTGTTGAATATTTATATGTCTGATAGTCAATTAACAAACTTTAGTTAAATGTAATTGATACATCAACATCTTAAATATATCGTTTCCCCTATTTTTATATCTAGTTAAGATGATGAACTAATATGCATTTTCATCATTTATTTCTTCCACATCGATAACCCATTGTTTATAAGCTTCTTCACCAACATCATTGTAGATAATAAATTCTATTTCTTCTAAAGAGTCTTCACTGATATACATAATACAATAATCCTGTTCTTGATGAATTATCTCCACCTGTAGGAAACAATCTTTTAATTCTGCATATAAAATCAGAGTTGGATCATCATAATCTTTATGTAAGTAATCATAAGATATCTTTATATACATACCATGTCCCCTTAACATTGTTTTCTATATTATAGCATAGCCATTTATTTTCAGGATGACAAATAAAAACACCAATCATTAAGCACTCTTCATTGACTTAAAAATCGGTGCAAATAAATGGTTCTATTATAATAGGCTTCCCGCAAAAGAATGATTTGTATGTATCATATATTGCATTTATTTACGTACAAATATTCTGAAAAAATCATCATCGTAAATGGTAGTAGAACCCCCTGTATTACTAGCATACAATTCATTGCCATCGTTCATCATAAAGGATAAATTTAAACTTTCTGTATTATCATTCTCATTATCATCAAGCTCTCCATCATAATAAACTTCTATATTACTTAGCTCAATCGCCACTAGGTTATCAATAGTAAAGTCTTCCTTTGCGTCGATAAGGGTATCCACCAATGTTTCTTGCCATCTAAGTGAATTATTTTCTTCTGTAAGCTTATCATATGCATCACTTCCAAAATATACTTGATACTTTGCTTCCATATGTGAAAAGACATTGTCATCTTCTAGATACTCAAGTGTAAAGCTTCCATCTTCATAGTATGTAGAAATAATTGTTGCCCCAGTCCACTCATCTGTTGACTCCCATTCACCAATAATTGATTGCTCAGTGTTAGATAAAGTAGTACAACCACACATTAGAAATAAAACAGAACATAATACAAGAATTCGCTTATTCATACATATTCCTCCTTAAATGTTGAATGAACCATACCTTTGAAGATATTATTTTGTTTAATATTGGAAGTTTTTTTATATTTTAAATCTAACATAAGATAACCTAACTGTCAATTTGTGATAAATACATTTTTCTACCTTATATTTTCATTAAAATAAATTTTTATGTAGTATTTCTGTAAGATGTTATTACTGGTTTGTATACACAAAAAACGTATCCACTTAACAATTAAATTAAGTGAATACGTGCTTTTTACATTTTTTTAAATCTTAATGCAGTTAAGCCTACATTTTCTTTAAAATAGGCATTATTCGATTCAACTAGCCTAGAGAATATTTCTTCTTTCTGCTCATCAACAATTTCTATTACTGTTTCAAAATGATTATATTTGCCATCATAAATCATACAAGTTCCACCATTTTTTATATGTCCTATCTTGGCTGAGTCGCATCTTGTTAAACAATAATAAACATCATCCATAACAAATACATTGAAAATAACATTTCGATCAAGATAAGTCATTAATACCTTACGAGTATTCTCGAAGCGTTTCTTGCCATTTGGTGCATATTGGGCAAATGTAGGATTTACATCATTATCAATAGCATAAACTTCATCATTGTTTAAAGCAATCATTGCTTCTTCAAGATTTAATTTTAAA
>JAWXUG010000121.1:0-4836 GCA_044432885.1 Erysipelotrichaceae bacterium
TGGATCTACGTGAAGGACTTCTGTCCAAATGCGATAGGCTTCACTATCATCACTATAAACTGAAATATATAATTTATCAGGATCCATCCCTACCCATTCAGGACTAGTTAAAAATTCCCACGCAAAGCCAATTGCCTCTTCTTTAAAGTAATCACCAATAGAGAAATTTCCTAACATTTCAAAGAAAGTATGATGACGTGCAGTCTTACCAACATTTTCTATATCATTGGTACGGATACTTTTTTGGGCATTGGTAATACGATTTGATCGTGGTTTTTCGCTTCCATCAAAGTATTTCTTTAAGGCAGCAACCCCTGAATTAATCCATAATAATGTTGGATCAGCCATGGGGACAAGGGATGCTCCTGGTTCTACCATGTGTCCTTTTGAACTAAAGTAGTCTAAAAATAGTTGTCTTGTTTGATTTCCAGTTAAGTTTTTCATTTTATTCTTCCTCCATAAAAATAAAAAACGCCCCATAAAGGAACGTTAAACGCGGTACCATCCTTATTCATACAATATGTATGCACCTTTATTTTTTTAACGCAAATTCATGCGGTGTTGATTAAACACTCTCCAAAGTAGCTTCATCTATAGTTATTGAAAGTTCACACCACCACTCTCTCTCTGTATAATGCACTATAAATTACTTATCTTTTTCTTCGATTTAAATAAATTTTATCATATTTTATCTAAAATGCAAGTCCTTTTAAGAGTCGTGTTACTAGGCTTGTGCGTCGATATCGATCAAGGGTTTCACAAGCTGTATAATAGGCATTTTTGCTACCTACAAGAATTAGTGATTTCTTAGCACGAGTAATCGCTGTATATAGAAGTTTTCTTTTCAACATAAAACGTGCTTCATCAGGAATTGCTAGGATGACAATTGGATATTCACTACCCTGTGCTTTATGAACAGATACACAATATGCATGCGTAATATTTTGAATAGTTGTAGATGTATACTCAACAAAGATACCATCAAAATCGACAAATAAATGAGCTTGTTTATCCTCAGCATCTTGTGGCAATACAATTTCTTTAAGGATGCCAATATCTCCATTATACACATCATCTTCAGCTTGATTTTTTAATTGTAAAATTTTATCTTCCTCTCTAAACGTAATAAAGCCTACTTTAATTTCGTTTTTGTAAGGATTATGTGGATTGAATTTGTTTTGTAAGGCGTGATTTAAATTGTCAATCCCACTGCTTCCACGATACATAGAAGATAAAACTTGAATATCCTGTAGACTATATTCTTTATTTAGGGCATGTTCAACAATGTTACAAATTAAATGAGTATCATTCATACTTTGGGTTTCATAAAATTTAGCTTCTTGATAGTCTTCATCAAATGTTGCAATGCCATTTCTTATCTGTTTAGATAATTCGACAATATCACTCCCCTGTTTTTGACGATGAATGGTATTTAATGCAATACATCGAAACTGTTGACTGTCAATTAAATCTTTTAATAGTTGACCAGGACCAACAGAGGGTAACTGATCTTCATCGCCTATAATACAAATCTTTTTTACATTTTGTGAGGCTAATAGTAAGTTATAAAATAGCCAATTATCAATCATACTTGCTTCATCAATAATCAAAGCATCATAAACAATCGGATTATCGATATTTTTGCCAAAAGTATTCGATTCTAAATCATAAGTTAGCAGTGAATGAATTGTATAAGCATCACATTCACATAATTCTTTTAATCGTTTACTAGCACGTCCTGTAGGAGCGATACACGCTAAAACATGGTTAGGGTAAAAGTACTTAAAAAGTTCAATTAAAGCCTTAACAACAGTCGTTTTACCGGTACCCGGTCCACCTGTTAAAATCATTAAGTGTTCATTCATGAAAGAAAACATTGCATCTTTTTGTAATTCATCATATTGAATGGCATGTTTTTGTTGCAAGTCATCAATATTTTTCTCAATTTCAACCTGTTCAATTAATGGCAAGCTTTCATTGGGGAATTCATTTAGATAACGAGCAATCCCTACCTCTGCTTGATATTGGGTTTGATGATAGATTTTATCTTCATCCTGAATTAAGTAATGATTCAAACAGGCTTGTTTTAAAACATCATTAAAATATTGTTGATCTTCACTTTTTGAATAGAGCTGATAAAGTGAATCATATTCGACATAGGTATCCCCTGAAGATACACAACTTGATAAAACTAAAGATACCAAAAATGCTTCTTCACGATAATGAAAACAATCTTCAAATTTCATTTGTGAAGCTAATTTGTGCGCAATTTTATAGCCAATTCCAGCAACATCATAAACTAAAGCATATGGGTTTTCACTTAGTTGTTTAATTGCGTTTTCTTTATAGATGACATCTATTTTCATAATTTGACGATAAGTCAGACCAAGACGTGTGAAAAAAGCCATAGATTCTTCTAAAGATGTATCATATTGCTCAATACCCTCAATAATTGCTTGAATTTTCTTATTATTTAAAAAAGATAATTGATATAAGACTTCTTTATTTTCTTTAATTACATTTAAACAATCTACACCTAAGGCATCGACGATTTGTTGAGCAGTTTTTTCACCAATTCCTGAAAAATGACTACTTTTTAAATATTTAACAATACTTTCTTCCTCACTAGGCAGGACTATTTTGACATACTGCACATCAAATTGCATCCCATATTTGGGGTGTTCAACATAGTTGCCACTGCATTCATATAATAAATCTTCATCTTCAATAAGTGGAATATTCCCTTTAACTGTAATCTTTTTTTCACTTTTGTCATATAACTGAAAAAGGTACACAGCATAATTTTCACTGCGATATTTTTCATAGATAAAATGTCCTGTTATTTGTATTAATTCCAATATGATCACCCTACCATCAACATCAACACGATTGCAATAAAATTATTGATGAAATGCACCAACATGGGTGCATAAATATTATTGCTTGTTTCATAACACTTTCCTAAAAAATAACCCATAGTTCCATAAGATAAAAGATAAACTAAATCAACATATTGACCAGTTAAAAGACTAGTATATACATGAAGTAATCCAAATAATAAACCGCTATTAATCGCAGCAAGGGTTGGATTCATGTACCTTTTACTTAAGTTATATATGGAGCCTCTAAAGACCATTTCCTCAACAAAGGGCGCAAAAATCAAGGCAGCCATACTAATTAAAAATGGATTAGTATCAAAAGCTACTTGAATACTTTGCTGATTCAGAGAGTTTTCTCCAATCAATAAAAAAATAAAAATATTAATGATAAAGGATGTTGCATATAAATAAATGAAATATTTTCCTGTATCAAATAATATAGGATTAAAAGATTCTTTAAATTTTTTAAATTCCTTTACTAAAAAAGATTTAGAGGTATTAAAGATAAGCATAAAAACAAGGATATACACACTATATTGCATTAAATCATCAATAACTAAAGGATGTTCTAAAATGAAGGATGCACCCAATGTAATTTTTAATATAAAACCAATTAAAAAAGTAAAAATAAGTGGGTATAAAAAACTAAATCCAATAAAATAATGAAATAGAATTAAAGGATGTTTAAGCTTCATATACTTTGTAATTTGCTTTCTAGTAAATCAACTAAATTTTCATTATTAATAAAAGTGGCATCGATACAACCCCCACCAAGACATACATCATTTTGATAAAAAACTGCTTCTTGGCCAATCGCAACTGAGGCAATTTTTTGTGGGTATGTTATTGATAATTGACCATTTTCCATCATTGTAATTGTAACTGGGTGATCTTGTTGGCGATAGCGGAATTTAGCCATGCATTCAATAGGTTTTGAAAAATCCATTGGATTAAACCAATTTAATTGACTTACATGACATTCATCAGAATATAACCAGTAATCATCTTTTTGATTAACCACATAAAGTTCATTTTTAAAAACATTTTTGCCTACTACAACCCAAGGCCCACCGGCTCCACCAATTCCAAGCCCTTTTCTTTGTCCAACCGTATAGTAAAGGACTCCACCATGGCGATGAATAACTTTTTTACTAGCAATATCAATGACATCTCCATCAAATGAAGGCAGATAATTAGAAAGAAATTCTTTAAAATTACGCTCACCAATAAAACAAATTCCTGTAGAATCTTTTTTATCAGCGATTGGTAAATTTAATTCATGTGCAATCTCTCTTACTTTTGCTTTATCAATATCTCCTAATGGAAATAAGGTTTTGTGAAGTGCTTTTTGAGCTACTTGACATAAAAAGTAAGATTGATCTTTGTTGGTGTCTATCCCCTTTTTCATAATTGAATAATTATCAAAGTGTTCTACTTGGGCATAATGTCCTGTAGCTACATAATCAAAACCATGGTTCATTGCATAATCAAAAAAACTTTGAAACTTAATATATTTATTACATAAGATATCTGGATTAGGAGTTCTACCTAATTTGTAATCATCCAAAAAACTAGAAAAAACATAATCCCAATATTCTTTAATAAAATCCACACGTAAAAGTGGCAAAGAGAGTGCTTCTGCCACTTTTTTAGCATCGTTATAGTCCATTTCTTGAGGACAAATAGGTTTGTTTAATGTTGGATTACCAAGCTGATCATTATTAAGTGCTGAATCCCAGTTTCTCATAAACAAACATGTGACATCATGTCCTTGTTGTTTTAAAAGATACGCGCATACGGCACTATCAACGCCCCCCGACAAGCCCACTAATACTTTAGCCATTGATAATCTCCTTTTGTAAAGCTGCTCTTTTGTCCTTGCATTTTTCAAATTCAGGACATTTTGTTTGTTCGCAAACACCAAGATTTAAATTTCTTAGTTTGCTTGGAATAAGTG
>JAWXUG010000122.1:0-4807 GCA_044432885.1 Erysipelotrichaceae bacterium
TTCTTTAGAATTACAATGCGGACAGCTTATATCTGCTGTACACTCAGACAATAGTATGTGCAAATAGTCATTATTCAATGATTCTATCTTTTTTAATATAGTCTGCTTATCTATGTTTCTTTTTATTTCCATAATACACCTCTTATAGGTACATTATAGCCTAACGCTCATTTTTCATATTTGCTAATTAGCAAACACGACTCTAGCAACACTTTGTGGTGCTAAAACTTTAGATTTTAAAAAAATGATGACAACATGCGATCATAGCTGTGTTTTTCATACACATTTAATCAAAAATATGATGTTTATCCTTGCACAAAAGAATAGTTTATTAAATCAAAAGATAGAGATTATCTCAAAGCGAACACTAAGAGAGAAAATCCTTTGTTATTTCTCTTATCAAAGTCGAGGAAGTAAAGCATTTTATGTCCCTTTAAACAGAGAATCCTTAGCTAATACCTTATGTGCTGATCGCAGTGCTGTATCTAATGAATTATCTAAGATGCAAAAAGAGGGATTGATAAGATATCATAAAAATTATTTTGAAATAGTCTAAATAATCAGTGATTCATTTTTAGAATAAAACATCCTATTCATATTTATATTTTTACAAAAAAACATTAAATTAGTGTACTATAAATATAGTTAGTTAAGAGCTATATAAAAGAAAGGGTTAGTATGTTATTTTATTGTAAAAGAATTTATTTTGAAGATGGATGTAAAGCGGGATACTTTACGATTGAAGATGGAAAAATCACAAGTTTCTTTGAAACACATGATGGAGAGGTTGATTACTGTTATGAAAATGCACGCATTATTCCAGGAATTACCGACACCCATAATCATGGAGGCTTTGGCTATCGTTTAGGATTTGAAATCTATGATGATGTAAAAGAGGAGCATGTAAGACAATATTTAAAAGGGGTTACATCTACTGGGGTAACAAGTATGTTACCAACGACAACCAGTTTAAAATGTATGTCTATTCTTGCTGACTTAAGTACTCAAGAATATGTGGGAGCTAAAATTATTGGGATTCACAGTGAAGGGCCTTGGGGCTCAAGAGTAGGTGAAAAAGGGGTTAATACAGGATATCCAGCTGTAGATTTAGAAGTAGCTAAACAAATGGTTGAGTCTTCTAAAGGCTTACTGAAATTGGTAGGGATCGCACCTGAGGTTGAAAATGCACATAAGGCAATCGAATACTTTGTATCAGAAAATGTCAATGTAGCGATTTATCATAGTAATGCCAATTATCAACAAGCCAATGAATCCATTGATAAAGGGGTTAGTGTAGCTACACATCTATGTAATGTAATGACAGGTCTTCATCATCGTGATGTTGGAATTGTTGGGGCTTCTTTATTAAGAGATGAAGTTACTTGTGAGATTATCTGTGATGGCTTACATGTTAGCTTACCAATGATTGAATTGATTTTGAAAATGAAAGACCATGATAAGATTGTAATGATTTCTGATAATGTTCAATATGCGGGTGTGCCATCAGGTAGATATGTAGGCTTCAATGCGGAAGAGATATCCGATCGTAAATATATCGATGTAAGCGACGATGGTTTTGTGTTAAGTATAAGTGGTCGTTTATCAGGTAGCGGGAAACCTGTTTTATTTGGTATTTATAATTTAGTCGAAAAATTACATATGCCTATCGAAGAAGTATTAAAGTTCTCTAGTGAAAATCCAATCAAAAAATATGGTGATTTCTCGAAAAAAGGTAGCTTAAAAGTAGGCAAAGATGCGGATTTTGTAGTCATAGATGATGAATATCAAGTTATAGCAACATTTATTGAAGGCAAGAAAGTATACGATCATAAGGATGAAAAAGATTTTATCAATTGGGACTTTGTTAAACAATTTAAACAATCAAATTAATTTAATAAGTATTTGAAAGATTAACAAATAAAGGATATCTATATGCTTATAACTATAGACGAGCATGATTTTTTAAAATATTCGATAAGTTTTATCAATTGGCAACAGATTTACATAAATCCTCTTACCCAACGTATGCGGACAAAATAAAAACTAAGGATGATTTTATACAAAGAACCCTTCTTGGTATCAATCGTTTAAATGAGGAAGTGCTTGGTTTTGTTTATAAAAACGAACTCATTAGGTTGGTGCATTTCTTCTTTATAGAAGAAGACAAATATCTACAACTTATATCTTTTCAATCTGATGAGTATAGTGATGTTGCAATGGCTGAATTGTTAAGCTATATAGATATGCATTATGGTGATTATGATTTATTTTTTGGATTTCCAAAAGAAAATAAGAGCGCTATAAACACCTTGAAAATGAATGATTTTTTCTTGCAAGAAGAAAGCTATCATCAAGTATTACTTTTTAAAAATTATCACTTAAAAGACGAGGAAGAATTTGTCGAAATCACTCATGAAAACTATATAGAGTTTGAAAAGATGCATCGCTTAATAGAAGGGGATATGTATTGGAATTCTCAAAGAATTTTAACAAATATCAATAGTTGGAATATCTATTTATGTTATGAAAATGGGAATGCGATAGGGAGTATTTATTTTATTTATAAGGATAAAATGATGGAAATATTTGGGATTGATTATCTAGACAACCTATATAATGAAAATGTATTTAAAAAGCTAATTATTAAAGCGTTAAATGAGGGTAAGAAAAATGGGATGGATTATTTGGTTTTCTTTACTGACCAAAAGATGAAAGAATATTTAACATCATTAGGATTTGTTTATGTATCAAAATATTGTTTGTTATGTAAAAAAGACTCACTTTAATAAGTGAGTCTTTTTAGGTACTTAGATTGCTAATACTGTTTTTAAGTATGTAGAAATTTCTTCATCTTGTGAATTTGCAAAGAAATATTCTTGGAATTTTTCTCCACTAATGGTTTGTTTAAGGAAATCTTGATCAATTGATTTTAGGATACTTATCATTGACTGGTGAGTATGAAGTTTCACTTCATCAAGGATTTTTTTATTTCTTTGTTCAGGAATCGCTCTTTCTCTTGGATATCCTAATCCAAAATCACCTTCAAATAACTTTTTAAAGGTGTAAGAAAGATTTAATTCAGCACCCCATCCAAAACTTTGAGCAAATGGCATTGCAATTGCATTTCCATCATTCACTTGTGCAAATAGATATGCATCTAAGTCATTGGTAACATGTCCGCATAAAACTTTAGGGAAAGAGTTACATGCTAGCATTGCACCCTGTCCTGTTCCGCATCCTGTTACAACAAAATCGACAGCTTTAGCGTTGATTAAAATGGCTGTTAATAAGCCAACTTGAACATACGTTAACTCTGATGAATCTGCGCTATACATTCCATAATTAAATAATATATGACCTTTTTCTTTTAATACAGGATTTAGTGCATCAAAGATGATTTGATTTTTAGACGCTTGAGAATTTTCGTTAATTAAAGCTACTTTCATTTTTAACCCTCCTATGGTTGTTTGCCGATGTAGGCTAGTATGCCTCCATCTACATATAATATATGTCCATTGACAAAATTACTTGCTTCGCTTGCAAGGAAAACACATGGTCCTGCTAAATCTTCTGGTTGACCCCATCTTTCAGCAGGGGTTTTGGCGATGATGAATGAATCGAAAGGATGTTTACTACCATCTGGTTGTGTTTCTCTTAGTGGTGCTGTTTGTGGGGTGGCAATGTATCCTGGACCAAGACCATTACATTGTATATTATAAGCTCCATATTCAGCTGCAATATTTTTGGTTAACATTTTTAATCCCCCTTTAGCCGCTGCATAAGCACTTACTGTTTCTCTGCCTAATTCGGACATCATGGAACAAATATTAATAATCTTTCCGTGTCCCTTTTTAATCATCGATGGAAGAACCGCCTTGGCAACAATGAAGGGGCCATTTAAGTCAATGTCAATGACCTGTCTAAACTCTGCGGCACTCATTTCATGCATTGGTTTTCTTTTAATGATTCCCGCATTATTAACTAATATATCAATGATCCCAACTTCTTCTTCAATTTGTTTTACAAGGGCATTGATTTTGTCCTCGCAAGTCACATCACACACATAACCGTGAGCTTTGATGTGTGCTTCATCATATGCTTTTAACCCTTTATCTACTAATTCTTGACTGATATCATTAAATACAATCGTTGCACCTGCATTAGATAGCGCTTTGGCTAGTTCAAATCCTATACCATAACTTCCACCAGTTACAAATGCTACTTTATCTGTTAACTGAAACATATCCATAACTTTACCTCCTTTAGTAAACTAGTACACCAAAAATATAAACTAATTTTTTTGAAATGTCAATATAATATCCATTTTTAGTATATATCAATAAAATATCTATTAATTTTTTATTGATATAGTTAACCGATTTACTTATAATGGATGTGCGAGGTAACTATGAATAATAAAAATAAACTAACCATTAGTGATATTGCTAAGCTTGCTGAAACTTCTAAGACAACGATTTCATTTTACTTAAATGGCCGATTTGATAAGATGAGTGAGGCTACTAAACAACGCATTGAGAAGGTAATTGAATCAAATCACTACACTCCTAACTATGCAGCAAGAATGTTGAACTTGAAACATTCTAGGACAATAGGGGTAATTATTGGCGATATTACCAACGGCTTTTCTAATCAAATGGTAAAAGGGATTAGTGAAAGAGCGAATGAAAATAAATACCAATTAGTAATAGGAAATAGTAATTATCAAAATGATGAAGAGTATGCCTATATTTGTAATATGCTTTCTATGGGGGTAGATGGTTTTATTATTCAACCTACCCATCAATTT
>JAWXUG010000123.1:0-4795 GCA_044432885.1 Erysipelotrichaceae bacterium
ATGGATAGCCATATTCTTTATTGATTTCTTCCTCACTTACACTCACTTCTTCTACATTAACAACAAATCCAACAACCCTTTGATGGTTGAATTCAACATAAACACGCTTAAAAACACCTACCCTATCATCTGTGCTTAAATAAGTATAGGTTTTATTCAATTTTAATAAACCATGTTCAATGTATAGATTTACTAATTTCATACTCTTATTTTACCTTATTCATATAGGTGTGCAAAGAAAAAGATGTTGAAACCAACATCTTATCCAATAGAACCAGTCATATCTAATTTTAATAATTGATTTAATTCAACCGCATATTCCATCGGTAACTCTCTTGTGAATGGTTCTAAGAAACCTAAAACAATCATTTCAGTCGCTTTTTCTTCGCTAATACCTCGCGACATTAAATAAAACAGTTGTTCCTCTGAAATTTTAGAAACAGTTGCTTCATGTTCTATGGTTCCTGTATGATTCATCGAAACATTGCTTGGGATGGTATCTGATGTAGAAATATTATCTAAAATCAAGGTGTCACATTCTACCTTACTGCGTGCATTGTCAGCAGATTTCGCATGCATTACCAACCCTCGATAATTGGTTGTACCACCACCTCTTGAAATGGTTTTAGAGATAATGTTACTTGAAGAATCTTTACCAACATGAATCATCTTCGCTCCTGTATCTTGAATTTGTCCTTTTGATCCCACTGCGATAGAAACACAAACCCCACGTGAGCGATCGCCCTTTAAAACACAAGCAGGATATTTCATATTAACAAATGAACCGATATTGCCATCAATCCACTCCATCATGCCATCCTCTAAAACAACAGCGCGTTTAGTAACTAGATTAACAATATTATTCGACCAGTTTTGAACAGTTGAATAGCGACATTTTGCTTTCTTTTTAACAATAATCTCAACAATGGCCGCATGTAAAGAGTCATTAGAGTAACTTGGAGCTGTACATCCTTCAACATAATGTAAATCCCCTTCATCTTCAACGATAATCAATGTTCTTTCGAATTGACCCATACGCTCAGAATTAATTCTAAAATAAGATTGTAGTGGTTTATCAAGTTTTACTCCCTTTGGAATATAAATAAAAGATCCACCTGACCATACAGCAGTATTTAAAGCGGCAAACTTGTTATCTTGATAGCCAATAACTGTTCCAAAGTATTCTTTTACCAATTCAGGATATTGTCTAAGTGCACTATCTGTATCTAAAAAGATAACCCCTTTTTCCTCAACTTCTTCAAGCATATTATGATAAACAACTTCTGATTCATACTGGGTAGAAACCCCTGCTAAAAACTTTTGCTCAGCATCTGGTATCCCTAGTTTATCAAAGGTATCCTTAATGGTTTCTGGCACCTCATCCCAATTAGATTGGGTTTTATCACTTGGTTTAATATAATATGTATATTCATCAAAATCAATAAAGCTTAAATCTGGACCAAAAGATGGCAATGGACGATTTACAAATTCCTCGTATGCTTTCAAACGAATCTCAAGCATCCAATCAGGTTCATTTTTTATTTTAGAAATTTCTCTTATCGTTTCCTCTGTTAACCCTTTTTTTGTTTTATAAACACTTACATCTTTATCAGCAAAGCCATATTGATATTCATCATTTATATTTAATTCTTTACTCATCAGCAGACTCGCTTTCTTTGATTAATCCTTGAATACCTTGGATGCCAATCAACCCACACTTAATGCGATTCGCTTGTTTATGTAAGGTATCAAACGCATTGGCCTCTTCTAACAATTCGTCATCATATTCTTTACCATTAACCATTAAAGTATAGGCATTGATAATTTCTAAAGCTTGTTGGCATGTTTTACCAATCACAAGATCCAACATAATAGAAGTTGAACTTGTAGAGATTGCACAGGCAACTCCATCAAACTTACCGTCTACAATGACATCATTTTCTATTTTTAATTCAACATGAATATCATCAATACAAGATTCACTCGCCATATGGATACGTAAATAATCTTCACGATTACATAATCCATGATGTGTAGGATGTTGATAATGATCTAAGATGATTTCACGTTTTATATTTTCATCAAATTTCATAGTTCCCCCTATAATACAAGATCGATGCATTTTTCTACACTAATCTGTTTAACAACCTCAATAAAGTGATCAATTTCTTCGTATGTATTGTAAAAATATAGACTTGCACGAAGTGTATGTGATGTCTGTAAAACATCCATTAATATTTTAGCACAGTGATTACCAGCTCTCACTGCAATGTTATGCTTGCTTAAATAACTACTCGCATCTTGGGCAAACACCCCTTTTATATTGAATGCCACAATCCCACAATCTGCATTAGGATTGTATATTTGTACATTTTCACATGTTTTTAACTTTTTAATTAAATATTGATGTAGATTTTGCTCATACGCAGCAATTTCATCCATCCCAATACTCATTAAATACTTAGCTGCTTGATTAAGTCCTAAAACAGCTTCAATTGCAGGTGTTCCCGCTTCAAACTTATAAGGTGGTTCTTTAAGTAAAATATTACCACAAATATCAAAACGAGCATTCGACCCACCACCTAGCATCAATGGTTTCATCTTTTTTAAATGCTCAAATTTTCCATATAAAACGCCAACCCCTGTTGGTCCACACATTTTATGACCTGAAAAAGCTAAGAAATCTACATCACTATCTTTTACATCAGTCTTCATATGAGGCACTGATTGCGCCCCATCGCAAATCACTACTGCACCAAATTCATGAGCAATTGCACATATTTCTTTAATCGGCAAACTATAGCCTAAAACATTCGATACATTCGCTAAAGTAACTACTTTCACCTTTTCATGAATGGCTTTTTTGAAGGCTTCTATTGTAAATAAGCCATCACTTTCTAAAGGAACATACTCTATTTTAGCCCCTGTTTCCTCAGACACTTTAAACCATGGAAGAATGTTTGAGGCATGCTCAGCTTCTGTTGTTAAGATGACATCATCACTTGTTAAAAAATCTAATCCATATCCATAGGCTACTAAATTCAATGAACCACTAGCACCGCTTGTAAAAACAACTTCTTTTTCATCACAATTCAAAAACTTAGCAATACTCTTTCTTGTTTCTTCATAAGACATCGATAATTGATAAGACAATTCATAATCTCCACGATGTACACTAACAGATTCATGGGTGTAATAGTGATGAATCGCATCAATGACACATTGGGGCTTAAATGTTGTTGCAGCATTATCTAAATAAATAACATCCGTATTCTCAAACATTGGAAAATCTTTTCTTATACTTTTTACATCCAACATAAAACATTCACCCTTTCTTCAATCACATGACTTAATGCTTCATTTTGTGCCTCATCATCTAATAACCTTGCTAAAGGCATTACATAGCCAAGCGTAACCAATTTACTAATTTCATTACTTGATAAACCGCGAGATTGCAGATAAAACATCTGTTCTTCATTCACTTGCCCAATACTCATTGCATGACTTGCTTGAACATCATTTTCATCAATTAACAATTCAGGTAAGATCGTAGCCTTCTTTAGTTGATCAAATGTTAAACACTTTGAAGTTTGATGATTTTGCGAACCAATAGCTCCATTAACAATTTTCCCTGTAGCTTTTAAATCAAATAAACTATTTTCAAGACATACAACATAATGATTCATCTCTCCTGTTGTTGCCTTTCCCTGATTAATCACTTCTTGTTTCATTTTAATTTGTGCTTTACATAGTGAATAACTATGAATTTTCATAATCGAAAAATCATCATCCAACCATGTAGTACTGCTATATTCAACATTACAAGCAGTAAAATGTCCATAAGCAACTTCAACACTGCCACCTTCAACATGATATGCTTCATCAATAACACAATCGACATCATTAATATTTAACACGATAACCTTACATTCAACTGATTTAAAAGATCCCGCTAATTTAATACGACTTGCATGTTGGATTTCAATTAGGACTTGATCATTATGTTCAGCTTGAATATTGATTTCAGCATCTTCCCTAATGATATACTTCTTCTTACTTCCATCTAATACAATATTCATACTATAACCCTTTTTTACTCGCTCCACAGTTAGATAAACTTATGGGCGTACTAACTTTCACCTTTTCAACTTCAGGCTGAATACCAATTTCTTTATACAACCAGTCATAACCTTCATCATCGATCTTATTAACTAAATCAATTCCCCCAGATTTAACGATTTTTCCATTAATCATAACATGGGCAAAAGTAGGTTGTAACAGTTGATAAAAACGTTCGTAATGCGAAACAACTAATAAAGATAATTTCGTTTCTTCAATCATTTCATGAATGGCCTTTGCAACGATTTTTAAAGCATCTACGTCAAGTCCACTATCGATTTCATCTAACATTCCTAAACTTGGTTTTAATATCTTCATTTGCATAATTTCATTACGTTTCTTTTCACCACCTGAAAAGCCAACATTTAAGAAACGATGTGCTAAATCACTTTTCATTTCTAACGCTTCGATATTTTGTTGCATCGTTTTGTAAAATTTAAAGAAAGAAACCGGTTCTTCACTTCTTTCATTCAAACAAGCACGAAGAAAATCAGAATTTGTAATTCCACTTATTTCTTGTGGGTACTGCATAGCTAAAAATAAACCTAACTTACTCCTTTGATCAACTGGTAAGCTAAGTACATCTTGTTCGTTATATAATACACGTCCTTTGGTAACTGTGTATTTTGGATGCCCCATTATTGCTTGTACCAGCGCGGATTTCCCATTTCCATTC
>JAWXUG010000124.1:0-4772 GCA_044432885.1 Erysipelotrichaceae bacterium
ATATATTGGAAAGGTGAATCTGGATCAATATATTCAATAACGACTTGTTGTGCACTACTAGCATTTACATAATCCGTTAGCGCAACGCCCCATTTAGTTGAAAAATTTTCATAATCACCTGTATTTTCAAATTCGCTAATAACTGTAGCATCAACACTTCCTAAGAAGTTTTCTGACCAATAATTAGAAGTCAATAAATCTAAATTAATCATGCCAATTCCATTACTAAATAAAAAGACTAAAATAGATCCTAATACAAAGATACTTACAAAACTACTTAAATAAGTAAGTAAATTCAAAAACTTATCATATTTTCTCATACTACATTGTTATCCTTTTCTTAACTGCATTTAAAATGGCATTGGAAGTAAAAATCACGACCATTAATACGATACCGATGGAAAAACGAATATCATAATCTAATCCTGTGGTTTCTTTTAAGCCAGATAGCATCGTACTTGTTAAGGTACGCGTAATATCAAACAAATCAAAGGTTGGTCCAAACAACTTATTACCAGCTACCATGGCAACTGCTGTTGCTTCTCCAAAAGCTCTTCCTAAACCCAAGATTGCTCCTGCAAAAATACCAGACTTAGCACTCAGTAAAACGACTTTAAAGTTTGTTTGTGTAGGCGTAGCTCCTAAAGCTAGCGAAGCATGTTCCAAATCTTGATCAACTGCTTCAATAGAAGTTAATGATAAAGAGGCAATGGTAGGAAAAATCATAATAGCTAATAATAAAACTACTGAAAGTAATGATGATCCCCCTGCTGTTTGTACACCAAAAAAAGTTGCCAAATCTTTAACCATAGAGGCAATCACTGAGGCTGCAAATACCCCATAAACAATACTTGGTATACTTGCTAAAAGTTCAATGACGGTTTTCATTAGTGATTTTAAAGGAGCTGGTGCAATTTTAACTACGAATAAAGCAGTTAAAACAGCAATTGGGAACGAAAGTAACAAGGCAATAAAAGCTGATATAAAGGTATTAATGACAATAAAACCAATCCCATAAATCCCTTGGTCTTGTCGATAAGTCATCCCAAATAAGAAATCAAATAAATTCACTTGACCATATTCATACCCTGGCAAAAATGGACTAACCCCTTTAATGAATATAAACAAAACAAGGATGACGATAAAGCTCGCTGAGATTATCGCCATCATTTTGAATAGAACACTAAAGAAGTTATCAACCAGTTTATTGGTCTTTTTCTTCTGAAGTAAATCTTTCATAGTTAATTTAATTCTTCGAATGTAGTAATGCTACCTGCATAGATACCATTTAATTGTTCTGTTGTAATGTTAGTTAAACTATTTGTAGCGTTCACTACTGCTACAACTGCATCCATACAAATCTTTCCAGTTGACATTCCTTCATCAACTAATTCACTATCGCTAAATGGTCTTGAAGCGAAACCAATTGTAACAGCATTTGCACCATCTTTTTCTTCACCTAATACACGTTTATATCCATCAGATGATCCTGTTTGGTTCATTGTGAATGAGAAGTTACCAGCCATTGGCACGAAAGATTCAAGTGCTGCTGCTACTGCTTTTTCAACCGATGTTGATCCACCTGTTGAGATTGTTAAACCACTATTGTCTTGATCAACGATTGGATGATTTACTTTTAATTCTTCCCATGGAGTTGAACTTGATAAATCAACAATTCCACCTGCTGCCTCGATTACTAACATACCTTCTGTAGAATTTACCATATAATCTAAGAATGCTGCTACTAAAGCTTCTTGATCATCACTTTCGAAATCACCAGATGCACGAGTTACATAACCAAATGGACGAGACATTGTGTATGAACCATCATTAACAGTTTCAACAGAAGCGTCTACTCCATTAAATTGTAAAGCTGTTAAGTTGTTTGCTGCAAAATCTGTTGTTAATGAAACATATCCGATACCTGATTCATCAGCGCCTACTTTACTAGCCATATCGCCATTTCCAGATACTTCGATTGCTGTTAATGTTAAGTCATCAAGATCGATTGCACCCATGAATGCTTCACGAGTTCCACTTGATGCATCACGTGTATATACATTAATTGTTGTTGATGAAGTAGAACCTCCATCATTGTTAGTTGTGTCATCTGCATTTGAGCTACTTGAACATCCAGTAACAAGTAATGCTGCTGTTAATAAAACTAGTAATTTTTTCATGTAATTTTCTCCTTTATTACGTGACTCATTATAACCACTACTTGTTTAATAAACGTTATGTAATTGTTAAGTAAATGTTAAATAAAGCCCTATTTTCATCAAAAATACGACTATTTTTTATGAAAGCGTTTAACATTTTTAAATATGTATTTACCAATATTAAAAACGAACCTTTCTAGAATTCATTGAAAAGTTCGTTTCGTTTTATATATTTATTTTATATAAAATCTAGATTCTATTGATTAGCTGCATTTTCCCCAGCGTCTTGACCATAATATGCATTGCTTGAAATCGCGATGCCGCATCCTGGATATTCAGTTTGGAACAACCCAACAAAAGCTACTTCATCAGAAGCATGTAAATTTATTATTACTCTATTATTTTGAACCACGTGCTTCCTGATCTTTTAACTGATCGACCTTATTCAATCGTTTGTATGGCACTAAATTATTGTGTCTACGTAATACATTATTTCGTTCACCATATTGCCAATTGTGCATATAATGAAACCTCGACCAACGGATATGTTCTAGCTCGTTCATTGTCTCATCCTTATTTTCTTTAATGTATTGACTGATTTCCCTCATATTGAATTCATTGAAATTCGCACTTTCAATATTTGATTGCTTAAGAAAGTAGCTTAGTGATGACCATGATGGCCCCCCCGTGTAATCTCACATAATTTTCATGTTGCATCTTCCCTGCTTGTATAAGTGATTCCTTTAATATCACTTTATAATTGTAGGTCAATTCATCATTTCCAAAGCTTTCAAAACTACTTAACTCACTAATTGTAGGGTCAAATATTAAAACCTTCACACGACATTGAACATTTTTTATGAATTTTAGCATATTTGCGCATTTTACATTTTCATACTGTTGATCATGACAAATGACAATTAAATCCATTTTATCTAATAAAGTATGATTTTTCATCCAATCATCATGATGAAAAATCACTTCATCCAACATATGTTCATTGGTACCGCTACAAATATCTTTCCAACTTAAATAACTATACTGAAACTGTGTCCAATCATTAAACATATGATAAACCATTTTTTGATGGATACTAAAAATATTACTCAGTAAGCCTTTCTTTAATAAATTTTGTGCATAAGTCCCATTGCCTAGAATACAAATATGATAGCTATCGTCTTTTTCATAACATGCCTCACATATCTTTTCCATCTCACCCTGCCAAAACAATTGAGCTAGCGCATCAGCATTAGAAAATGGATAGACATCAAATGGATATTGATTAAACATAAGTCCATCCATAGATTCTAATTGAATATACACTTTTAAATTAGATTGATGTAAAGAGCGATAATATGCCACCATCTTCACAAAATAGGCTAAATTTTCTTCATCAGATTCATGCATGATGACATAACAATTACTCTTATACGCACGATCACTTACGATATATCGAATATGATTTTCTTTAAGGTTTTTACAAAAAAGTTCAAACCCATGACCACTTCCTGTAATGACCATTGTTTTGCCATTGATAGTCATTAGACGATTTTTGACTTTCATAAAGACGATCTCTACCGCCAAAACTAATCCCGACAATGACAACAATGGGGCAATCCATCTTGTAATCATTAATATTTGACTATAATCGTCCATCGAATAATTAAATGTAAATAAATGAAATGCAAAATATAAGGCATCATTATAGGCATTCGGATATATTTCAAGATAACCATACACACTAACCATTAGTACCACAATAGTAGCAAACATCCATATTTTTTTACTCATCGAACATCATCCTTTCTATTTGATTTAACCAAACATGATTGGCAGGTATACCATTTAGACATTTTACTTTCTCGTACAATTTTTTAGCATCATTTATTTGGTGTAACTTTAAATATGCATCGATCAACATATAATATAGTTGCGCGATAGATTCCACCTTATCTTCACTCACCTCTTTGCTCCGATAGCGAATGACTTGATGGATTTTATCTATACTATCTTGATACTCTCCACAACATGCACATAGTCGTGCTTGCATCATTATTATTGTCGTTTGATCGGCTCTTCCTCTGACAAAAGGATTTTCTTGATATTTCACAAATGATTCTTGAAGACCATCCACATCATGACGATAATAAGCCAAGATACTTTTGTGTTCCCAAACATTGGCAATAAATCGATTCGCATGATGATCTTTTTGCGCATAATTTGTAAATATAGCTAAAGATTGATCCAATTGTTGATGGTATAAGTTTGAATATTTATCCATTTCATCGGTAAACAAATGAGCAATAAAATTAAAGTTTGCCGCAATGTTTCTTGATATCACTTCACCAACTACATTTTTAGCCTCTTGGGCTTTAACAATACTTTGCATCATCGCTTGATTGGCTTCATAAAAATCACCCTTTAAAAATTGAATATAGGCTATATCATAAAGTAAACTCGACATCTCTTTAGGTTTGCTTAGATGTGTCAGTAATTCTTTGGCTAAAACTAACGCTGTCTCTACCTCGCCTATTCTTCGATAATAGTTCACTCTTTTTGCCAAGGCAGTATTTTGAAGTTGTACCAATTCTTTATTGCTGATTGAAGGCACAC
>JAWXUG010000125.1:0-4708 GCA_044432885.1 Erysipelotrichaceae bacterium
ACGCTGGATTTTAGATCAATACCCAAATGTTAATGTAGAGGATTTATTATTTGGTACCATCGATACGTGGCTGTTATGGAAGTTAACAGCAGGACAAAGACATGCAACAGATGTTTCTAATGCATCAAGAACGATGCTGTATAATATCCACGAGATGAAATGGGATGATGAATTATTATCGATGTTAAAGATTCCAAGAAATATCTTGCCAGAGGTGTGTGATACATCTTGTTTATTTGCAACGACATCTAAAAACTTATTTTTTAACCAAGAGATTCCGATTACATCCCTTGTAGGAGACCAACAAGCCGCTTTATTTGGCCAATGTTGTTTTGAAAAAGGAATGGTTAAAAACACTTATGGTACAGGTGGCTTTTTACTTATGAATACTGATGATCAAATCATCGATTCAAAGTATGGGTTAGTAAGTACAGTGGCTTGGAGAATTAATGGGAAGGTACAATATGCATTAGAGGGTAGTATTTTTATATCGGGTAGCTTAATTAAGTGGTTACGTGATGGGTTAAATATCATTGAGGATGCAAAACAAACAGAGGCAATGGCAAAATCTGTGGATAATGCTAATGGTGTCTATATTGTGCCAGCTTTTGTAGGGCTGGGTACACCTTATTGGGATGATCAATGTTTGGCCTCTATATTAGGACTTACGCAAGGAGTGAATAAAAACCACATAGCTAGAGCAGCACTTGAGGCAATGTGCTATCAATCTAAAGATGTGTTAGATGCAATGATTAAGGATGCTGAAGTGGATGTAGAGTTATTAAGGGTAGATGGAGGAGCAAGTAAAAATAAATTCTTACTTCAATTCCAAAGTGATCTTTTAAATATTCCAGTAGAAAATCTTATTTCACAAGAGACAACAGCCTTAGGAGCAGCCTACCTTGCTGGTTTAGCTGTCGGTTTTTATAAAAAAGAGGAATTAAGCGCAAAACGAGAAGATCAATTTTTACCAACAACCAAACAATCAGAAATGAAAAGGTTATACCAAGGATGGCAACGTGCTGTTGTTTCCACTAGAAGTTTTAAAGGAGTTTAAAGGTGAGTCATCAATTCTTTTGCAATCAAGAATGTGAATATTACCCATGCCATAAAGGGATTAAAGAGGGTGAATTAAACTGTTTATTTTGTTTTTGCCCACTCTATGTATTAGGAGAATCATGTGGAGGTAACTTTCGCTATCTTAATGGAATAAAAGATTGTAGTGAGTGTTTATTCCCTCATATTAAGGAAAATTATTCCAAGATTATTGATCGTTATCCAGAAATTTCAAATCAAATGGAAAAACAGCATAAAGTAAAATAAGTTCACCGTTGTTTTTCTTTTCAAGAATTTAAAACTATGATAAAATAATGAAGAAATTTTGAAAGAGGTGTTTAAGTATGGGACGTGCGCATGAAGTCCGCAAAGTAGCAATGGCCAAAACGGCTGCAATAAAAACAAAAGTATATTCAAGATTTGGAAAAGAAATCTATATGGCTGCAAAAGCAGGAGTTCCAGATCCTGAAATGAACCAAGGATTAAAAAGAAAGATTGAACAAGCCAAAGCAAATCAAGTGCCTGCTGATGTTATCAAAAGGGCAATTGAAAAAGCAAAAGGCGGAGCGACAGAAAACTATGACTCATGTCGTTATGAAGGATTTGGTCCTGGAGCTAGTACACTAGTAATCGATTGTTTAACAGATAATGTAAATCGTACAATTAGTGATATTAAAACATGTTTCAACAAATCAAAATGTAAATTAGGTGTTGGGGGAAGTGTTTCTCACAGTTATGAAACAGTGGGGTTATTTTCTTTTAAATACGAAGACGAAGAAACGATGTTAGATACGCTAATCATGGCAGATGTCAATGTAACAGATGTTGAGATTGAAGATGGTGAAATGTCAGTTTATGTTGAACCTACAGATTTTCATAAAGCACAAGTTGCGATTGAAGAATTAATTGAAGGAGTAAACTTTGATGTGTGTGAAATCACACTACTTCCTAATGAATATGTAACCATTGATACTGATGAAGAAAAAGAACTATGGGAAAGACTACTTCGCTTATTAAATGAAGTAGAAGATGTTCAACAAGTTTATCATAACGTACAAGGAGAATAATAAAATAAAAGAAGTCAAAGAGCTAAATCTGCTCATGACTTCTTTTCAATTTCTTAACAGGAATAAAGAGGTTAGCGAAGTGGATTGCTTGATAATCTTGCATATAATTAATTAAATGCATTGTATACGAATCACCGCAAATTTCTAATTGATGATTGTTTATAAATTGGTCAATGGTTTCACAAATGTATTCATAATCAAAGTGACCGTTGGTTAATTTGATACACAATTGAATGGCTAAAGGCATTTCAATAAGTGTAAGTGAATCTAAATGAACCATAAAGTGACTTGAATGTCTTGCCTCTAAAATAAAAGCTTTACTACTAGAGGCTTCTCGGTTTTGTAACTTTTCTTTTTTGATAATCGTTGAGGCAGAAGAAAGTGGAAATTTATTAATCATGAATTGGGTGATGGGATTATCAATCATACTTTCCTCGTTAAGTTTAAAAGAATACACATAAAAATTTTTATCGTGAATTAATAAGGGCTGATTTAAAAATGCATCCATATTGCGTAGTGTATGTTGATTTTCTAGTATTTTATGAATAATTGCCTCTTTTTCACGTTTTTCTATATAATACTTTTCTACTTTTTCATCCAATAAATTTGAAATAGCACCAATTGATGTATTCGTATGTATTTGTTCAATTTCATTTAATGAGAAATTCATATTACGGTAACGTTTAATACTAGATAAAGTTTGCACACTTAAATCATCAAAATAACGATAATTATTTGTTTGATCACGGTAAGATTTTATTAGCTTCTGTTTTTCATAGTAGCGTATGGTTTCAGAGTTGACGTTAAATAATGTAGCTAACCTGCCAATTTTATATTTCATATTGTCCCCTTGACTCTAAAGATACTTGATAGACTAATATTAGTATAGTACTTGTTAAAATTCAAGCAAGTAGAGGAGGAAAAATGAAAAAGTTAATATCAGTATTAATTGTAGGACTAATGTTACTGAGTGGGTGTACTTCGGGTGAAAGTACAACATCTAGTATTACAGACGGGTCTTACACAGCGACTAAAACTGGACGTAAAGGTCCAATTGAAGTTGAAGTATTAGTAGAGAATGGGGCGATTAGCAATGTAAATATTCTAAGTGAATATGAATCAGCAATCTATTCTGATGAAGCATTAGAGCGTATTCCATCTTTAATCGTAGAGTATCAAACAACCAATGTTGATGTCGTGTCTGGGGCAACATTTACATCAAGCGCAATTATTTCAGCTGTAGAAGATTGCTTAAGTCAAGCAGGAAATACAACAGGATTTAATGACGAAATCCCAAGTGCTGAAGTAGTGGATATTACCATTGATTGTGATGTTGCAATCATGGGTGGTGGTGCTGCTGGATTAATGGCAGGAATTACTGCAGCAGAAGCTGGAAAAGAAGTTGTTATAGTTGAAACATTAGGGTATGCAGGTGGTAACTTGTTATCTGCTGTTGGTGTAATTGCAGGACCAGGTTCTAAAGTTCAACAAGAATATGGAATTGAAATGACACCTGAATCATATTTAGAAGGTAAGATTGCAACAAGAGCTGCATTACCGTTAACAGATTATTATGATGAAACACCAGAACGTACATTAATTTTCTATCAAGAAAATAGAATTATTTGTGACTGGATTTCGGATCGTGGAATTGAATATGTTGAACCACCAATGGGGGTTTCTCATACACTTGCACCAGGTTATTATTTAGGAGTACCAAACTTCACAAATTTCTTAATTGAAACATTTGAAGCAGCAGGTGGCGTGATTTATTATGAAACAACAGGTACAGAATTAATCATGGAAGGTGATGCTGTAGTTGGGTTTATGGCAGAAAGTAAAGAAGCAAATTATACGATAAATGCACCTTCTACATTAGTGGCTACTGGTGGGTTTACATCAAATTCAGAAATGGTTGCTGAAATTTATCCAGAATTTGAAACAATGTATTCAACAGCAATGTGTTCAAATACTGGAGAAGGATTAACGATGATTGAAGATGCTGGAGGGGTAACAGAGGCGCTAGATGCAGGTATTCATAAAATTCCAGTTACTACTATTGGTAAGATTGATATTCCATTCTTCTGTATTATGAGTACAGCTGTATTGGTAAATACCGATGGAGAAAGATTTATATCAGAAGCAGGGAATCCTCCTGCAATGATGGAATTGATGATTGCAGAACATGATGGTAAAGGTTACTTTGTGTTTGATGAAGGAGACAAAGAGTTACTTTGGGATACTTTCAGATCAATTTTTGATTTAGGTGCAGTAAATGAATATTCAAGTTTTGAAGAAGCAGCAGAAGATTTAAATATGCCTTCTCTTGTGGCACAAATGGAAAGCTACAATGAAGATGCAATGAATGGTGCGGATCAACAATTCAATAGATCCTTTAATTTAGACCCAATTGATGGAGATAAAATTTATGTATTAGCAATTGAGCCAGGATTATATTTAACTTATGGTGGCGTTAAAACAGATAATGATATGCATGTTGTGACTGCAGATGATGAAATCATTACAGGCTTATATGCAGCAGGAGATATCACTGGATCAACTGAAGTGAAAGAAGGATTTGGGTA
>JAWXUG010000126.1:0-4700 GCA_044432885.1 Erysipelotrichaceae bacterium
GTTTACTCTTAGATATAGATAATGAGGGATTACTATCATCATGAAAAGGACAAATCGCACGATATGCATTGCCCTTTTGTTCAATGGTCAAATAATGACGAATCACGTCAACGATATCGGCATTTTCTCTAATTTCATTAATCACTTCATTACTAAGCGCCAAGTATACCTCCTAGAATTTTAATGAGTCTTTTATATATTGATGTAAATCCTCAATTTTAACACGTTCTTGTTGCATCGAATCACGATGACGAACGGTTACACAACCATCATTCGCGCTATCGAAATCATAGGTAATACAGAATGGCGTACCAATCGCATCTTGTCGACGATAACGTTTCCCTATACTTCCTGCTTCATCATATTCAATATTAAAGTCTTCACTAAGACTTGCATACACTTTTAAAGTGTCTTCTTTTAATTGTTTAGAAAGTGGCATTACACATGCTTTAAATGGTGCTAATGCAGGATGTAAATGTAAAACAACACGGGTGTCATTTTCAAGTTGTTCCTCTTCATATGCATCACAAAGGTAAGCCAACAATAATCTTTCAACCCCTACAGCTGGTTCAATACAATAAGGAATTAATTTTTGATTGGTCGTTGGATCAAGATATTCTAAAGATTCTTTAGAGTGTTCCATATGTTGTTTTAAATCGTAATCTGTACGATCTGCGATTCCCCAAAGTTCACCCCATCCAAATGGATATTGATATTCAATGTCACTTGTTGCTACAGAATAGAAACTTAATTCTTCTTGATCATGTTCACGCATACGTAAGTTATCTTTATTTAAGCCCAGACCTACTAACCAATCCATACAGAATTTTTGCCAATATTGATACCAGTTCAAATCTTCACCTGGCATACAGAAAAACTCAAGTTCCATTTGTTCAAATTCACGAGTTCTAAAAATAAAGTTACCAGGGGTAATTTCATTACGGAAACTTTTCCCTACCTGGCCAATACCAAATGGTAATTTTTTACGTGATGTTCTTTGTACATTCTTGAAATTAACAAACATCCCTTGAGCAGTCTCAGGACGTAAGTAAATGGTATTTTTACTATCCTCTGTAATCCCTTGAAAAGTTTTAAACATTAGATTAAATTGACGAATATCAGTGAAATCATGTTTTCCACAATTAGGACAATCAATATGATTATCATCGATATATTGTTTCATCTCTTGATTAGACCATCCTTCAGGATTTACACTACCTTTAGAGAAAGTTTCAATTAAATGATCAGCACGATGTCTTGTATTACATTTACGACAATCCATTAAAGGATCACTAAATGATTTTAAATGACCTGATGCTTCCCATACTTTTGGGTTCATCAAAATAGCTGCTTGAATCCCTACATTATAAGGATTAGATTGGATAAATTTTTCCCACCAAGCATTTTTTATATTATTTTTAAGCTCTACACCTAATGGTCCAAAGTCCCAAGTATTACTCAATCCACCATAAATATCTGAACCTGGATACACAAAACCATTATTTTTTGCATGGCTAACAATTGTTTCGATTTGTACTTTCATACGATTCTCCTTCTTAACCTATATAATATACCATTAAAGGCCTTTACTTTCAATAAAAAGCCAATGATAATCCTAAGATATCCTAAATCTTTAAAACTCGTTTTAAACTCCATAATTTTTTAAGGTTAAACGCATTTTCCCCTTGATTAAAGTGACAATTTTTATCGTTTATGCTAGACTATTTGAAGTGAGGTTAAGATATGAAATTAAATCAAATTTTTTTTTACACACTTCGTGAAAATGTAAAAGACGAAGACTCAAAAAGCGGAAACTTACTTGTCAGAGGAGGCTTTATCAAAAAAACTTCAGCTGGCGTTTATATGCTTATGCCCTTAGGGTTAAAGGTGCATGGGAAAATAGAACAAATCATTCGTGAAGAAATGAATGCCATCGGTTCATTAGAATTAAAAATGCCTTCATTAATCAGTGAAGATGTTTATATTCAATCAGGGCGTCGTGACAAACTTGGAGCAAGTATGTTTGCGCTAAAAGATCGTTTTGCGAAACCTTTTGTATTAGGACCAACTCATGAAGAATTATTTGCAGTTGCTGCTTCAATGAAGGTTCGCTCTTATAAAGATTTACCAATTAGCTTATACCAATTTCAAACAAAATTCAGAGACGAACCACGTCCTCGTTTTGGATTAATTCGTGTGCGTGAATTTGTAATGAAAGATGCTTATACCTTTGATACAAGTTTAGAAAACTTAGGCATTGCTTATGATAAAATGTTTAATGCTTATAAGAACTCCTTTGATAAAATGGGGCTTGATTATAAAATTGTACGTGCTGATACAGGAGTTATGGGTGGTTTATTATCTGAAGAATTTCAAGCAGTAAGTGATATTGGAGAAGATACCCTCGTATTATGTGATCATTGTGATTTTTCAAGTAACATTGAAGTTGCACAATGTGTCAATGAAGGCTATCCTCAAACAAAAGACATACGCGAACAAAGCCTTGTTCACACACCTAATGCGAGAACCATTGAAGAAGTATGTGCCTTCTTAAATGAAACTAAAGAACACTTTGCAAAAACCATTATTTATAAGATTGATGAAAAACCTTACGCATGTATCGTTTTAGGACATCGTGAAATTAATGAAACAAAATTATTAAAAGCACTTAATGCTAAATCGATTGAATTAGCAGATGCTTATACAGTTGAAGAAGTGACGCATGCTAAGGTAGGATTTGCAGGGCCTGTTGGTATTGATTGTCCGATTATTATGGACCAAGAGTTTAATGAACTTAATTACTTTATTACCGGAGCAAATCAGACTGATTATCATTTAATCAATGTCTCTAAAGATCAGTTCACCCCTTTATTAATTGCAGATATCCGCAATATTAATGAAGGCGATACTTGCCCTGTTTGTGGAGGAAAGATCTACTTTAAAAAAGGGATTGAAGTAGGAAACACCTTTAAATTAGGAACCCATTATGCTGAAGTATTAGGCGTGAATTATACAGATCAAAACAACCAATTAAATCCTGTATGGATGGGCTCATACGGTATTGGGCCAGGTCGTTGTATGGCGGCTATTGTTGAACAAAATGCTGATGAAAATGGCATTAACTGGCCATTAAATATCGCTCCATTTGAAGTAGCTATTGTCTTGATTAATGGTAAAGATGAAGTCCAAGTAGAATTAGCTAATACACTATATCAAACATGCCTTGAAAAAGGAATTGATGTAGTCTTAGATGATCGTGATGAAAGAGCTGGTGTTAAGTTTAAAGATATCGAACTCATTGGTGTTCCATATCGTGTCACTGTTGGTAAAAAAGCAGTTGAACAAATCGTAGAATTTAAAGCAAGAAATGATGAATCAAACACTGAAATATCTTCTAATGAAATCGTAGATCATTTATTAGCGTGTATCAAAAAATAAAATAATGAAGGCACCGCCCATTTGGGTAGTGCCTTTTAAACTGTCCATTTTTTAGTTGTTAGATTCACAAAATAAATGACAATGCGATAAATGATATAACTTATAATAATAATCCATATCGTCCATGCAAATAAATCAATCATTGCAAGATTAGCCTTGGCTTTATATAATTGATAGCCAATACCATTAGGGGTTTGATTTAATATTTCAGCAGTGATGCCTACTTTAAAACATAAGCCTAAAGTTGTACTAATAGAGGTGAAAATCATCGGTAATGCCATTGGTAATTTAACATGGAAAAGACTATCTATTTTAGATTTTTCATACAAGCTACAAACATCTTTTAATTCTTGTTGCTTAATGCTTAATCCTTGTAATAACTGGGTATAAAGCAATGGAAAACTGACTAAGAATATTACCAAAATAACACCTTTTTCCTGTCCTACCCATATTAAAGATAAAATGATGTAGGAAATATTAGGAATACTTTTAAGCAAGTGTTCAATCGGCTCCATAAAACGCTTAAACCCACTATATTCGTCCGCAATGATAGCTAATACTAATGCAATAATAAAACTTAATACATAGCCTTTAAATACCCTTAAAATCGAAGTCAAAATGATTTGATAAAAACTAACACTTGTTAATAAATAAAAACACGTAAAGAATACATCCTTAGGATTAGGTAAGATAATATCATTCGCAATAAGCATTGCAAAAAGATACCAGGCTACAATAATCAATCCAATTGATAATAAGTATTCTTTACGCATCATTTTCCTCACTTGATTTTATGAATTAAAATTTAACACATAGGTATCAGGATCACTGATACTAAAAGTTGATAAGAAGGTTTCTAATTCATCTTTCACATCACTCGCCCATTCAAAGCGAATATTTAACCCTGGATAAACACTACTAATAATCGCACTACTTGGCACACCTACCACATCAGCACCAATCACATCCACATAAGCTGCAGCCAAAGATGGATCTGCATCATAGGCTGCGATATTCGTTTGAATTTCTTCAAATAAAAGTTCATAAGAAAGATTGTCCACTGCATCCTCTTTTACAAAAATTGCAGCTTGTGGGTACCCGTAATATCCATAAACCTCTTGATAAGCTTCTTGTAAATCAACAACCACTTCTAATGTGCTATTTTGAGCTAAGGCAGCAGTTAATGAAGGTTCTGCTAATAAGGCAAAATCAGCCTCACCAGTCAATAGCTGCGCTAATGCCTCACTTACTGCACTATAATA
>JAWXUG010000127.1:0-4675 GCA_044432885.1 Erysipelotrichaceae bacterium
TTGTAAGTACCTACCCATTCAAATCCCATTTTTTCATGGAACTTTCTACTTGCCTCATTAGGAACTGTATAACCAATATAGGCAACATAATATCCTTGTTTATGAAGTAATTCAAATAAGCACTGATACAATTTTTGAGCAACTTTTGTGCCATGCACCTTTTCTCTTGTATATATAGAAACCTCTACTGCATAGTCATAGGCCGCACGATCTCTATGTTTACTTGCATAAGCATATCCCACTACTTTTTTATCTATTGTATAAACAAGATAAGGGTATTGGCTTCTTATTTTCTCAATGCGTTTTTCAAAACCTTCAATGCTAGGCACCTCTGTTTCAAAAGATACTGTAGAAGCTTCTACATAAGGTCGATAAATTTCTATAATAGCTGGTGCGTCACTTAAATTAACTAGTCTAATTTCTTCCATTTTCTTCCCTCTTTTTCATCATTTATTGTACTTGAATGTCAATTGAAAGCGATCAAATCTTTCATTCTTATTAAAAAAGGAGAGCAACTCTCCTTTAAAATAGTTTACTTTTTATCTGCTGGAAACACTAGATTTGCTTGTCTTCTACATTCTGTCAATACATCATGTATATCCAAAGAAGTTTGATGTGAACAAGCCTCATTTTCAATTAGTCCCGCCTCAACACAGTCTATCATCATTTTTAATTCATAATAAAAATTTTCTTGTGGTTTAACACTTATAATCGTTTCTGTTTTATTGATGCGATCTACAAAGGTGATTACTTGTGGCTGTGATGGTTGATCAATAATGATAGAGCCTAACTCACCATTAATTTCACTCATTACTTTTGTATCACTTGCTTTAGAATAAGCTAAGGTTGCAACAAAATCGTCATAAACAAATATACTTGTTCCTGAAACATCTGCTTTGGTATCTAAGAGTTCACAAGCACTAAATACTTGCTTAGGTTTACCAAACAATCCAATACAATCAGCAAATATATAGACACCTAAATCCATAATTGCACCATTTGATAAATCTGCTCTAAAAGTCGTTGGATTTTCTTTTCTTAAGTATGCATCATAGCGAGATGAATATTTAGAAAAATTAAATAACACTTGATGAATTTTACCCACTTTCGCAATGGTTTCTTTAACAATTTTAAAATTTGGGTTATATAGCGGTATTAATCCTTCATGTAAATAGGTATTGTTAGCTCTTGCAGTATCTATCATACAACGCACTTCATCAATATTTGAAGCCATAGGCTTTTCACAAAATACTGGTATTTTCTTTTCTAAAAAGTAACAAGTAATATCCTTATGTAAGCCATTTGGAACAGCTATATAAACTGCTTCAATTAAGTTAGCTTCTGCCATTTTTTTATAATCATCAAAACGATGTTCAATGTTATACTTATCTGCAAATTTATCTGCTTCTTCTAAACTAATACTACATACTGCTACAATTTCACAACGTGTTTCTTGTTTTGCACCATCCATAAAAAAGTCTGATACAAAGTTTGTTCCAATAATACCGAATTTCATGATTTTTCTCCTTCTTATCATAGGGTAGTTTATCTTCTATTGTCTGGATAGACTCCGTGCATTTATTATTTTTAGTATATTACTTAACACATGTCTAATGCAAGGTTTTTATCATTTCTAAGCAATTCGTTTCCCTATTAATTTGGTCAAATCCTTAGCAAAGACAAAGCCTTTTTTATTCATTTGTTTGCTTATCTTGAGTTAGGTGAACATTCTATTTGTCCGTTGTTTGTTTAGAAAGTTTATCCACTTTCTATCTACCTATTTATCCATTCTGTGACTTCATCTTCAATTAGATTCCAGCATTGCTCATCTATTGGAGTTTTATATTTTTGTCCTGTGTAAAATGATCTTACTTCAATATTGCTAGCCGCTCGCTCTTGTGCAATCCGTTTCATATCTTCTAAGGTATCTGAAACATCTCCTGCATGTGTACAAAATAATTTAACCTGTTTCCCACTAAACAAGCATTGGTTCATCCAAGTTCTAATAGGAGGTGTAAGGCTATACCACCAAACAGGAGTGCCAATAATAATTTGTTGGTAATCTTGAAGCTTAATTTCCAATGGTTTAATATCAATTAATCTTTTTTCTAAAATATCATTTTTACTTGCTGACATCGCAGTTTCTCTTAAATAAGGTACAATGGGATGCACTTCTACTAAATCTGATTCAAGCTTTTGATGAATCATTTCTGCTATTTTTTTTATTACCTTCCAATGAATAATAAATGATAAGTGTTTTCATAATTTCTCCAATTTAACAGCATATGTTATTAGTTTTATTATAAATTATACCTCTGTTTTGTCAATATTCATTGATTAAAAAAACAACCCTAAGGTTGTTTAAGTTTATAATACTTTTTCGATATCGTTATATGAAATATCAGTTGGTGTTTCACGACCAAATAAAATAGTTAAGACCGTTGCAATTTGCGATTGATCGTTCATTGTGTCAATCGTTCCTTCCATCCTCGCAAATGGACCTGAAAGAATCTTAACAGTATCTCCCACTCCAAAATCAATATTTACACGTTTACCTGCTTTACCAATTCTTCTTAAAATAGCTTCAATTTCTTCTGGCGATACTGGGAATGGTTTTGCTCCCCCACCAGATGAACCGATAAATCCTGTAACTCCTGGTGTGTTACGAACAACATACCAAGCATCATCCGTCATGATCATTTCAACAAATAAATACCCTGGGAATAAATTTCTCATCTTCTCTACTTGCTTTCCATTTTTAAATTCGATCTCAGCCTCTTCTGCAACTAAGATTTGAAATAAATTTTCAGCAATCCCCATTGTTTCCATACGTTTAGCAAGGTTTTCTTTTACTTTATTTTCATGTCCCGCATAGGTATTAACTACATACCATTCTACTCTTGCTTCACTCATTCTAAGCTCCAATTCCAATTACTTTTAATGCAAATGTGATTAAAAACTCACATGCAACAAAGAAAACACCAAAGAAGATGCAGAAAATCAACACTTCTTGAGAGTATCTAATTAACTCAGTTGTCTTTGGCCAACGAATTCTTTTTATTTCTTTTGATATTCCACTAATACTAAACCACTTTAACATATTTATGCCTCCTAATTATTTTGTTTCTTTATGAATTGTATGTTCATTACATTTTTTGCAATACTTTTTAAGTTCTAAACGCTCGTTGTGCACTTTCTTATTTTTATACGTTGTATAATTACGAGACAAGCAAACTGTACACGTTAAAATTACTTTATCCTCTTTTGCCATAATTAAAACAACCTCTCTTTGCCATATTACTTTACCATACTTGATATCCATAGTCAAACAAAGACGATGGTTATTCTTTGATTGTTAAGTGAAAAAGTAAATTCCACAAATGTATAGTTAAAGTAGAAGTAAGTCTTACAGTCAAATTCCACTTTCTACATTGTAAGACTTATTTCCACTTCCTATGATTTCCTTGACTACTTTCCATCCTTGTATTACACCATTATTGTGTCGATGACATATAATAATGAGGAGGAATTATGATGTCATATAATAAACATTTAAGCTATGAAGATAGACAATATATCGAAATAGAACTTATGATTTGTTTAATGAATTATCCGAAGCATCTGTTGTGCCTTTAAAAATCATCGAAATGGATACTGTATATAATAGCTATCAAGGCCCTTACATGCAAACCTTCTATATTCAGGAATTAAAAATGCTTATCGCAATATACCATGAAGAAAATACTTCTTTAGCTATGGTAGATGGTTTTTATCTATTCGTTGATTATCTTGGTGGTATAGATAATTTCCACAAAGTGTGTGATTGCATCATCACCGATAGAGGTTCAGAGTTTTCTAAGCCTGATCTGATTGAAACAAACCTAAATGGGGAATATATGTGTAAAGTGTTCTATGCAAACCCTATTGCATCACATCAAAAAGCTAAAGTTGAGCGCAAACATGTTGAACTACGTAAAATTTTACCTAAGAAACATGATTTAACAGCATTGGGTTTAACTTCTCAAGAAGCTTTAAACAAGGTGATTTCTCATGTGAACTCTGAAGTATTAGAAAGTTTAAATCACAAATCACCATTTCAGGTAGCGAAATTCTTTTATCCTGATATTATAGAAAATTTGCATAAAAAAAACATCATTGAGATCCATGCTCAAGATGTAATTTTAAAACCTTACCTACTTAAATAGGAGGTTTCATGTCATCGACACATTAAACATTTTATATAGCTACGACAAGTGGAGTTTAGTCTTACAAATAAATTTGAAGACGACAATTACGCTATTTTAATAGTGCTCAACTCGCTTGACTTAACTACTTACATTATACATACTTTTCACTAAAATGGTAGTAGTAGAATTTATTTTTTCACTTATCTTGCCAACATTTATTTGGTTTTGTATATCGGCGATATTCAAATACATACGTATAAACTGAAGCAAGGGCATCTTTGATGTTCATTTACCCTTGTTTCATTGAATATACGTATGTTAAATAGAATTTCGATATACAAGACCAATAGGTTTTGGTTGAGGCATTATTTGTCTTTTTTTACTTTCTGTATCCATTTTGATTATTTGTAAGACTTATTTCTACTTTATTTTAAAGTCGAATTTACTTTTTCACTTAACATATTCTTTGAGTTCTTTGAGGGTTGTTA
>JAWXUG010000128.1:0-4662 GCA_044432885.1 Erysipelotrichaceae bacterium
TCTGATAATTGATTAGCCATAGCCATCCCTACAGCTACTGAAAACCCTTGTCCTAAAGAACCTGTAGACATATCCACACCTGCTACATAGTTCATATTTGGATGTCCTTGAAGCTTAGAATTAATACTTCTAAACGTTGATAAATCCTCATCTAATAGACCTTTTTCTGCTAGTGTAGCATAGATAAGTGGGCTTGCGTGTCCTTTTGATAATACAAAACGATCACGATCATGACTATTCACGTTTTCTTTGTTAATATTCATTTCTTTGAAATATAATACGGTTAAAATATCAGCTCCTGATAAAGATCCTCCAGGATGCCCTGATGCTGCATCGCTTACCATTTTTACGATGTTCCTGCGAATGCTTTTACTATGTCTTACTAATTCTTCCATGTTTTCTCCTAGTCTACATTTTCTTCTTTGTCACCTTTGATTATATAGCAGAATATCCACTTAATCAAAAACTGTTTCAATTTTTTTTCTCAAAAATTGGTTTGAATCAATACATTCTTCTTTCCAATTTTCTTCATCAATGCACCAAAATTCCCCAAGAAACATTGAAATACCCATATCTTTTGCTGCTTGAATCGCCCCTTCGAACATCGAATGACCTGTTCCGTAAGGAACTTCACGATAAATATTAGGTTTTGTTTCTTTAAGATGAACAGCCACAATGTGAGCTTCTCCTCGCATCATATCATCATAAATTTTAGTTTCACTTTGATAGATTGCATTGGTAATATTCCCCACATCTGGATATATATTTAGGTAAGGACTTTTCATCAAATTAACTACACGCATTGCCTTTGTAACGGTATTCATATAATTGTTTTCCATCGTTTCAAGTCCTAATGCAATTCCTTTATGGGCAGCATGGTAGACGACCTTTTTTAGATTTTCTAAATATCTTTGATTTGTTTCATCATCACCCTCTTCAAAATACACATCATATCCTGGAATTTGAATGAGTCGAACCCCTAAATCAGTTGCTAAGTCTATTGCACCCATTACAATCTCCATCCCTTTTGCTACAGTTTCAGGATTTCTTGATCCAAGTGCATATTTTGTAAGCGAGCTTACATTCATAGTCTCACAATACAACTCATATTTTTGCATTAAAGTAACCAGTTGATTTCTTTCTTCCTTACTCCAATAAATTCGATTTATTTTTTCATCAGTTGCATCAATACTAATTTCTATCCAATCGTAATTAGCACTTTTAGCAAAAGCTAGCTTTTCTTCCCAACTTAAATGATTTGGCATTGCCTTTTCATACAAACCTAATCGATATCTATTGACCATAATAAGCATTTGCTCCATGTTTTCTTAAAAAGTGCTTATCCAATAACTCTTGTTGCATTTCTTCCTTATTTGGAACTAAAATTCTTGTATTTAATGCCATTAATGCAAGTTCTTCCATAACTACCGCATTATGCACAGCATCATATGGATCCTTGCCCCATGTGAATGGTCCGTGACTATAAACGTTTACTCCTGGCATTTGATTTCCATCAATTCCTCTTTTGGTAAATGTTTCAACAACAACTTTTCCTGTATTTAATTCATATTCACTTTTTATTTCCTCGGGTGTCATTTTTCTTGTGCAAGGAATGTTCCCATAGAAGTAATCTCCATGAGTTGTCCCATAAGCTGGAATATCTAATCCTGCTTGTGCCCACGAAGTAGCGTATCTTGAGTGAGTATGCACAACCCCCTTAATATCTTTAAACGCTTTATAGAACTCTAAATGAGTCATTAGATCACTTGATGGTTTTAATTTTCCTTCAACCACATGGCCTTCCATATCTACGACAACCATGTCTTCTGCTGTCATTGTGTCATATTCAACACCACTTGGCTTAATTACTACTAATCCTTTTTCACGGTCAATTCCAGAAACATTGCCCCAAGTAAAAGTAATTAATCCATATTTGGGTAATAATAAATTAGCTTTAAAAACATCTTCTTTTAGTTGTTCTAACATTTTCCCTACTTTCTAGCAATGTAAATTGCTGCTTCATCTTTACTATGATTTGCTGATAATATTAAATCACAATCTTCTAAATTAACTAAATCAATATTGGCAGGTCCTACCCCTTTTTCAATGATAGTAACTTGATATTCCCCATGAATACATTGAACAACAGCTAGTTCTGATTCAACTCTTCTAACACCCACTAAGAATGAATTAATTCCACACACCTTACCACCAACTAATGCATGAGCAAAATCGATTTCTGTTGGATAGTTGAATACTTCCTTGTATTCTCCATCTTTTAATTTGTAAATCTTTATTATATTTCCATGGAATGGCTCAATAGTCATCATTTCTTCTACACCATCATTATCAATATCAGCAAAGGCAATTTCACTGATACTACCCTCCATGATTTTTTCTATTTTCCAATCGGTTTGACTGCTTGATGGAGGTGTTAAACGTCTTACTCCTTGCTCACTCGCAAAGTATCCACATACTTTGCCTTCATACATACCACGACTATAACCATGATTTTTAAAACAACCATCTGCAATTTCATTTAAAGTGATTCCCTCATTTAAATCTGTAGGGATTTCACCTACATAAATTTGTCCTGGTTGACTCCAATCTTCTTTATTTTCCTTGTTTCTTGCAATGGTCGCACAGACTAGATATTCTTTTCCTTCAACATCATAGATATCAAAACGATGTAAGAATGGTAAACTTACAAAATCTTTGAACTGCCATCCTGTTTCTTCAGAATATTTACCCCACACAAGTTTTGATAAACTTGGAGATACTTTTAAATAAAATTCTTGTACTGCTAGAAATTCATTTTTTCTATTTTTGAATGGAATAATGGACATACATCCACCTGCATCATCCCACAAATTCATTTTTTCTTTAAAGCCTTCACCATAAAATCCATTGCATATATTTTGAGGATCTTCACTTGCAAATAAAGCAACTAGCTTCCCATCAATATCCATATGGCTTGCGCAATAGCACCTTCTAATATCATCTAAATGTATTTTTTCAAAATTCATTAATTTTCTCCTTTAACACTCAAGCGTATTTTCTTTTATCTTTTTTAATACTTTAACTATTCTCTTTTGCTTTAACCTTTAATTCATCCAATATCTTTTGATGTTTAAATCTATCGTTATCATTTTTTGAACACTTAATCAAATTTTTTGTTATAAACACTTTTTCCTTTAGATTCATATTTTTCATATTTACATTAGCAAATGCTTTGTATGCTTTTGGAACGTTATTGTAAGCCAGTGCCCCTAATCCATCTATTTCATCCCAACTAAAAATTTTAACTGGTTTTTTCATTTTTCGAAGTGCGCTAGTTTTTTGAAAAGCTTCTTGTGCTTGTTCATAATCCTGCAATAACAAATAAGACCTTATTTGATAGTAATAAAATATCATTAACATATTTGGTCCTGATCTAAACTCTTTTTCATTATCAAATAATATTTGCAAAACTTTCTCACTTTCGCCAAGCTCAGTATAAGCTTGAACATAATAAAGGTGCTTTGAATTGTTATAACCTTTTAAAATATCTTTATTTAGTAATTTATCAAATGTTTTCATTGATTTTTCTGCATCCAACTCAAAGTTCATTTCAAAAAGTGCTTGATGATACAATTGTTTTAAATACTCAGAATAAACCACTATTAGCAATGCTGCGAAGCTTAATATCAAAAAGCCCCATTTTGTCATTGTATTTTCTGCATATATAGCTGTATATACAATGAATATCAAAAATAACGCATATGCAATATAAGATAATACGGTTTTGACTTTTTCTTTTACACTATAATTTTTCATAATCCCCCTATCAAACCCTAAAATGAGTTTTACATATCTTTAAATATGTTCCTACTTATAATTATATATCAAAAATGTGATTCTATATTAGAAGAATATTGTTTATACAACAAACTTTAGACAGTCTTCTCTTTTATTAAAGAAAAGGATGGCAATACTCCAATTAGGCAGCATACCATCCTTTATTTCATTTGATTTATCCTGTCTTCAAATTTTTCGATTAAAATTATTCAACAAAACCACAATCTGTTAAATGTTTAACGATTTCATCTACAGACATTGGATTTAATAAGCCGACAACTTTTACTCCAGCTTTTTTTGCAGTCTCAAACGAATTTAAGAAGTTTGGTGTAGTCATAACCATATCATAGTTTTTTGCGCTTCCTTTTCCAATTGAAATTGGGGAATGACTGACTTTAGCTTCTACACCTGCTTTTTTACATGCTTTTTCTGCTGTGATTTTCATCATCATGCTTGTACCAGAACCGCTTGCACAACAAATTAGTATTTTAATCATAATTATTTAGCCAACATTTCTGTTCTATGTTCTTTATAAGCTTCATAATCACTTACACATAAGAAGTAACCTTCTGGATCTTTCTTGTATTGTAACTGAGGGATTGCAAGTAAAACAATTGCGATAACAGCAACACCAACATATCCAGTATATTGCATAATTACTGTAAATGCAGGCCAGATAACAACCCAGTCAAACATCGCCATGAATCCACCGAATTCAACAAGTCCGAATAGATCAGCAAAGAATACAGAACCAAATACTTGAACAAGTCCTGAAATAAATGTACAGAACATAGCAGCTTTAGCTCCTGCTCTTGAGTTTACGTA
>JAWXUG010000129.1:0-4539 GCA_044432885.1 Erysipelotrichaceae bacterium
TCGCCTGTTTTATATATTTTCATGGTATTACCTCTATGTATATATTATATCATATAAGTTGATTAAATACTACTAAATTGCGAACAGTTTATAACTCCATATTTGGTAAATCATCAACTTTAAAAAGTTCTTTATCCATATGTCGACTCATGACAATCACATGCTTATAAGGAATGCCCATTCCCTTAAATATTTCTTCCTCATTAAATGTCGCTATCCCCCAATCATCCATCCCTAATGTCTGGATGATATAGTGGTTTAATGCTTCAAATTGATCTTTTGAAATATAAGCCTTATCTATGTTGTTGACATCATGGGCACGAATTACACTGGCGGTATGAATTAAAGAAGTTAAAGTAGGTAGAACTTTTTGATGATTTTTAATCATTTTTAAAATATCCTTAGCTTTAAAGTGCCGTTTTGGAAAAACCCCTTTAGCTTTCGCATAGTCACTTGCATAATATTTAGCCAATTTGTTTAATGCCTTTTCCTGTGGCTTAGTCATAAATTCCATGGTTTACCTCCCTTTTAAAGCTGTTACTTATGCAATTTTTTTCTGCTTATCTAGCATTTAACCAATCTAAAAGTACTTGATACGTTTCATCTTTATTTAACTCATTAAGAACTTCATGACGATTATCTTTAATTAGTTTCAAGCTACATTGTGGATGGGTCTTTTTTAGATGTTGATAATAAGTGTTAGCGCCTTTACCATAGCCTGCTATTTTATCTTTTGTCCCAGCTATAAATAGCACGGGTATATTAGGAATGTTATTTCCCCACTTAGTATTCCCCCATTTCACTAATCCTGACATTACCTCAAGGTTAGCTGCATCGGTAAATAAATGTCCTGATAATTTATCTTCTACAAATGTCCTTACTACGTTTTCATCACGCGTTAGCCAGCCATAATGTTTCACTTTACCTTCAATATCTTCAGGAATATTGCCAAAAATGAGCTTATTCCATAATTTAGAAGTACGTGTATAGCCATGTTTTCGTACACTTCTTTTTAAGCCTTTTTTCATTACTTTTACGAAGAAATTATAGCTTGGTGTGCCCATTAAGATTAACTTTGACAAGTCATCATATCGATCAGCATACAAAGCTGACATAATACTTCCCATACTTTGTCCTATTAATATTATTGGAAGTGTAGGATATTCTAATTTAACCTCCTTAAAAAGAAGATGGATGTCCTCTATCATATAATCGAAACCACCTTCATGATTTGCAAATATAACTTGCTCATACTGACTACTTTTCCCATGCACTAAATGATCGTTTGCACAGACCAAATATCCTTTGTCAGCTAGATACATCATAAACGCTTTATATCTTTCACTACGCTCACTCATCCCATGGGCAATTTGGACAATCGCTATCGGATGATCATTTGTATAAGATTGTGAATAAATCATTGTCTTTTTATCAGAAGATAAGTGAAACCACTCTTTATGAATCATTATATCCCTCCTCTTGATGTACTCTATACCTTAGTATACCACTCCAATTTTTAATATGAAATGATATAAAAAAACTCCCTATATAGGAAGTATAACACGAATTACTCGTGACGTATTCATTTGGTGACTCGTACGGGATTCGAACCCGTGAATGACGCCGTGAAAGGGCGCTGTGTTAAGCCACTTCACCAACGAGCCAAATGGCGCCTAAAACAGGACTCGAACCTGTGACCTAACGGTTAACAGCCGTTTGCTCTACCGACTGAGCTATTTAGGCGACGCTCAAATATAATAACATGAAGCCTTATTTATTGCAATAGACTTTTGATAATTTCTTAAATTTTGACACTACAATTATAATAAATCCCAAGGTGTAATGATTCCTAAGATGTCTTGATTATAGTAGCCATTCTTCGTTACAAACAACATCGCTAAACGCTTGTTATTTTCTACTCCCTCATTAAAACGGATACGTAGTTGATGAATATCTTCCTCTAATGATACAAATTCAAAACAATCACTCTCATGATCATTAATATCAATGTATTCCTTGTAATCTTGAATACGGGTATTTTCATCAATCATTAACGTATGTTCCTTGGCAAATCTTGAAAAAATCGTATTTTCACTAAAGACACCGATTAACTTTTTATCTTTTAAGATTGGCACATTAGATATTTCATTTTTATTCATGTAGGCGATAACACTTTGAACACTACTTCCCATCTGTGCTGCATAAATATTTTTTACCGCAATGTCTTTGGCACAAAGTGGATTTTCAACCTTACTAATAATCTCTTTTAAGGTGTTACACACTGCCTCACTTACAAAGACAGCTTCTTGATCATTGATTTCATGATCATTGTGTTGATAAAAATTTCGCAGGCTACGAATGGTATTGATTGCATAGCGATATGTAGAAAATTCCTTTTGTTTAGACAAAAAGAAATAACAGCTATCGGTATCTTTTAGTTTGTATTTAGCTTTTACAGATGCTTCAAATTGATAACATAAATCAATAAATTGCTCTTTCCCTACGATTTCCATCTTTTTTCCTTTCTTAATATATTGACATTAAATCATTGTCAACTTGAGCTGCTACTTCTCTACCCTCACGTATTGCCCATACAACTAAGGATTGACCTCTACGCATATCTCCTGCAACATAGATTTTATCCTGTTGGGTTTGGTAGCTATTTTTCTTAGTAGCAATATTTCCTCTTTCATTGATTATAACATTAAATTGCTCAGCAAGTCTTGGATCTGCACCTGTAAATCCTGCTGCGATTAATACAAGATCACATGGCAATATGCGTTCACTTTCCTCAACAATTTTCATCATCATTCTTTGACTGACTTCATCTTTTTCAAAATGTACACTCACAATTTCTACAGCCTTTAATTGATGGTTTTCGTCTTGAATAAACGATTTAACCGTTGTTTGAAATAAACGAGGATCTTTCCCATAAACACCAATCGCTTCCTGTTGACCATAGTCTGTTTTTAATACCTTAGGCCATTGTGGCCAAGGATTATTTGCAGCTCTTTCAATCGGTGGCATAGCCATCATTTCTAGTTGCGTAACTGACTTGCAACCATGACGAAGCGCTGTTGCAACACAATCATTGCCTGTGTCTCCTCCGCCAATAATCACTACATCTTTATCATAAGCATCAATTAACCCATTATTTTCAAATTGATTTTCTAATAAACACTTCGTTGTAGCTGATAAAAAATCGACTGCATAATGAATACCTGTCGCCTCTCTTCCACTAACTTGAATATTTCTTGGCACAGATGCACCACAAGCTAGTATAATCGCATCATAGCTATCTAATAAATCAGCACTATCAATGCCTTTGCCAACTTCACTATTTACTTTAAAGATGACTCCTGCTTGTTTCATCACTTCTATACGACGATCAATCACTGATTTTTCTAACTTCATATTTGGGATGCCATACATCAACAGACCACCCAATCGATCGCTTTTTTCATATACACAAACTTCATGACCTCTTTTAATCAATTGATCAGCCGCCGCCAACCCACTTGGACCACTGCCAATAATCGCAATTTTCTTACCCGTTTTATATTTTGAAACTAAACTGTCTACCCATCCTTCAAGATACGCTTTTTCAATAATGGAATGTTCATTTTCCTTAGTACTCACTGCCTCTTGATTCAGTCCACAAGTACAAGCCACCTCACATAATGCTGGACATACACGTGATGTAAATTCTGGGAAATTATTCGTCTTAACCAAACGTTGATAGGCATGTTTCCATAATCCCATTGATAGTAAATCATTAAATTCAGGAATTAAATTTTGTAAAGGATATCCACTCATCATCCCTTTTATTTCTTCATTGGATTGACAAAAAGCAACCCCACAATCCATACATCGTGAAGCTTGTTTCATTTGTTCCTGTGGACAAAGCGGTTGATGAAAATCTTGATAGTGTTTAATTCTTTCAAGCGGTTCACTAGAAGTTGCGTTTTTTCTTTGAAAATCGATAAATCCTGTAATTTTCCCCATCACGCTACACTCCTTTCGATTGATAAAACGCTTGAATTTGCGCTTCTTCTAAATTAAGTCCTTGGTCTTGAAAAGCTTGAATACGATTCAACATTTTTTGATAATCATAAGCGATGACCTTTTTAAAGTATTTCACTTCTTCTTGATAGTTATTTAAGCAATCTAAAGCCTTCATTGACCCTGTATATTGTTGATGTTTATGTAAAAGTGCTTCTACTACTTCTTGATCTTTTTCATCTAGAGATTGTGTTTCAACCAACTCGGTATTTAAATATTGGGCAAGTGTATCCTCTTTATCATAGACATAGCCAACTCCACCACTCATTCCTGCGGCAAAGTTTTTACCTACGTTGCCAAGCACAACAACAACGCCTCCTGTCATATACTCTAGTCCATGATCTCCGACGCCCTCAACCACAGCAGTAGCTCCTGAATTGCGGACACAAAAGCGCTCTCCTGCAATTCCTTGAATGTAGGCCTCTCCACTGGTTGCTCCGTACAAGGCTACATTACCAACTACGATATTTTCGCTTG
>JAWXUG010000130.1:0-4522 GCA_044432885.1 Erysipelotrichaceae bacterium
AGTTTACTGCCTAATGATTCGTTGGTTTTCTTAAATCCTTTTAAATATTCATCTTTATTGTTTTGATTGGTAATTTTATCTTTTAACTGGCTAAAAAATCCCATAATTAAGCCTCCTTAGATGTCGGTTCAACCATATCAATCGCATCTACAAGTTCAACCTTAAGCATTTGACTTACCCCTTGTTTTTGCATGGTTACTCCATATAAGACATCACATCTTTCCATTGTACCAGGACGATGAGAAACAATAATAAATTGCGATTCATTACTGAATGTCGATAAATAACGAGCAAAACGTTCTACATTTCCTTGGTCTAAAGCTGCATCCACTTCATCAAAGATAACAAGTGGGACAGGTTTTACTTTTAAAATGGTAAATAAGACACAGAAGGCAATTAAGGTTTTTTCTCCACCTGATAAAAGCTTAATATTAATATTATGCGATTTACCTGGAGGTTGCACATCAATATCGATTCCAGTATTTAGGATATCGCTAGGATCTTCAAGAGATAATTTTGCCTTTCCGCCACCAAATAAAGCAGTAAAGGTATCATTAATATGTAAATTAATTTGATTAAAAGTTTCCTTAAATTGAGTAATCATAATTTGATCCATCTCTTCAATCGCTTTTAATAATTTGTCACGTGATAAACATAAATCATCATAATTAACCTTAATGAATTCATAACGCTCGTTTACCTCACTATATTCTTCAGGAGCATTCATATTAACATTTCCTAAAGCCTCTATTTCTTGTCTTAAGCGTAATACTTCATCTTTAGCATTTTCATGATTATCTTCAAGTGCTTTGGTTTTCGCAAAATCATAGGTTAACTGATATTCGCTAGCTAAACGATTTAAATTGTTTTCAAGATTGGTTTGAAGTTGAATTTTCTTTGTGATGATTTCTTTTTCATGTTCTTGTGCTACTTCAAGCTCTTTTCGTACTTGTCTTATTTGTTGTTCCTTACGTTCAACATCTTGCCCTGTAGATAAGCGTTGTTCACGTTTTAATTTGATTGAAGTCGTTATTTCATCACGTGATGAATAGGCTTCATTTAATTGTTTAATAATCGCATCTTGGAATGAAATTTCATCATCTTGAATTTCATGATCTGGTTTTATTAAATCTAGATCATTTTTATATTTTTCATATTTTGCTCGTTTCGCATCAACAACTGGTTCAAGGGTTGCTAAATTAATACGGCATTCTGTAATTTGTTTTTCAATACTTTCTTTTTCTTTTAATGCTTGAGCATATTCAGCATCAAACAATTGAGTTTTTGCATGATAAGAGACAAGTTCATCCTGAATTTGATCATATTGTTTTTGTAAGGTTACAATGGAGGTGTTTTGATTTTGGGTTTTCCCCCCACTCATTGAACCTCCGCGATGAATAATATCTCCATCTAAAGTAACAATTTTATAGTTTTGATGCATTAAATTTGCAATCACATTTCCATTTTCAAGTTTGTCACATAAAATTACGTTACCTAGTAAAGAATAAACAATGGTTTCTAGTTCTTCTTTGTATTCTACAAAATCAGCAGCAACACCGATAAATCCTTTGGTTCCTTGCAAAATGATCATCTGTTCTTGTTTAATGGTATTTGGACGCATCACATTTACAGGAAGAAAAGTTGCTCGTCCTCCTTTATTACGTTTCAAAAATTCAATTGCATAACGAGCATCATGTTGATCTTTGGTAGCAATATGATACATTGCTCCCCCTAAGGCTGAAGAAATAGCTTCTTCATAACCATCAACAGCAACTAATTCTTTTCCTACTACCCCTAATATCCCTCTTAATGAAGCTTGATTATCAATAATTGATTTAACCCCTTGTTGATTGTTAAAAGGTTGTTTCAGCATATTTGATAAGACTTCTTTACGGTTCTCAAGTCTTCTTACAATCGATTGATTTTCATCTTTTTTCTGTTGTTTGTCTAATACTATTAACGCATGGTTTGAAAGCGAGGTAGAAAACATTGATAGTTCTGCAGATAATTTTTCATATCTTGCTAAACGATCTTGATATTCAAACTTAGCTTCAGAAACTAATTTATCAAGTTCTTTCGCTTTTTGCTCTGCATTTCCAACTTCAATGATATATTTACTTTTTTCATCTAATTCAATTTTTCTTGTTTCTAAAGATTGAATCTCAGTAATAATTTTCATTAATTTTTCTTGTAGCTGGTGTACTTCTTGATCTAATTGATTCGCTAATTTTTTATTTTCACTGTTTGCTGTATCCAATACTTCAATATTGGTTTTCGCAATCACTGTATTTGTTTCTAAATCAAATAAGGCTTTTTCAATCTCTTCCACACTTAATTTTAATGATTCAATTTCATGAACCAATACGGTAATTTCAATATCTTGTAACTCTTGTTTCTTTTCACGATAAAGCTCAGCTTTTCTAGCTTGTCTTTTTAATGGAGAAACCTGTCTTTCTAATTCATTTAAGATATCTAGTGTACGATCTAAATTTTCTTTGGTTCGAGCTAATTTATTGATTGATTCAATTTTACGTTTTTTATATTTACTTACCCCAGCAGCCTCTTCAAAAATAATACGGCGTTCATGTGGTTTTGCTTCTGCAAATGCCGAGATATTTCCTTGAGAAATCATCGATAAGCTATCTTTCCCAAGACCTGTATCTAAGATTAAATCAATAATATCCTTCCATCTTACACGGTTACGATTAATTAAATATTCTGCTTCAGAATTTGTACGATATAAGCGTCTTGTGACTTCTACTTCATCTAAATCACTATTGATTTGTTTATTTGTATTATCAAAAACAAGGGTTACTTCGGCCATATTGACCATTTTACGATCTTGACTTCCTTGGAAGATGACATCTGTCATTTTATCACCACGTAAAGACTTAGCAGATTGTTCTCCTAATACCCAACGAATGGCATCAGTAATATTACTTTTACCACAGCCATTAGGACCGACAATACCCGTAATATCATGATTAAATTGAATGACAACACGATCAGCAAATGATTTAAATCCTTGCATTTCTATTCGTTTTAAAAACATAAGCACTCCTTTTCAACTGTATAATTATACCAAAATAATCAGGGCTTTGCACCTTGAAAAGCGATTATTCAACAGTATATCGTATATATTGATTCTTTATTTTAGGATGTTGGCTACTTCTTTGATAGGCTTCATCTTCTAAGATTATCAAATGACAATGATGATCAGAAACTAATGGAAATTTTTGCTTGTTCATCTTTAGTTCAAATTGATGATGTTCACATAGTTTACAATCTCTTTCACTTTGATAATGTGCTTGGATTGGACAATATTTCATATTCATCAAATTACGTCTTCCATAAGTTAATAAGCCAACGTTGGCTTCAAATCCATAACGTTGTTTAAAACCAGCTAAAAGCTTGTCAATTTGTTGATCATTTAACTCACAGGACAAGAATGCTAAATCCACACCATTACGATATAAGAAAGCTAAGGCATAGCTATTGGTGATGTTCATATAGTGGGTAGAAATCAAGCTTTTATTATCATAATTTGTCAAATCATTGATGCTGTGAACAAACCTTGAAGAAGTGTATTCTCCCTGCTCATTGATTAATCTTGGTAGGTATTCAACCTTTTTCATTCCAGGATTAAAACTAACATAAATATCGGCTTTTGTAAGTGAGCGTTGGGCTTCATTCGCAATTTCAACAATCGTTAATTCAGTTTGTGAAACAGGCGTTAAAGGATTAAGTTGTGGTTGAATGTTTCTTCCTATATAAACATGATGATGAACCATGTTAATCATTTCAATAATCGCACGTTTACATTGATTTAACTGATTCATTGACATAAAGATGGCTTGATGCATATCTACCCTAATATCAAAATAATAAGGTTGTATGCCAATTTTGGACAGTTGTTGAATAATGCGTTGTTCATCTAATGGATTTTTTATGGCAGCTTGAACCTTTTCATCCCCTTTAAGATAGTATACTTGTTGCTTATCAACAATTTTAATAAAAGGTGTATTCCCTATTTCTAAATAGATTTCTAGGTGTATACAGCGTTTTACATCATAGTCTAAGGTTTCATTTTGTAAAGCTTCTAATTGTTTACTATCAGAGGTTAAGACAACCCTATCATTGATTTGAACATATTGGCTAACATCTAAATAAACAACTTCCCCTTTTTTGGCATGATTTACAAGCAAACCATTTAAATAGATTTTATTGGCTGTTAAACCAACATCTTCTTTTTCATTTAAGATTCGAATCCCATCATGTTGATGAAGATCATGACTTAATAAAATAGCGATTTGTTTTTTAGTTACTGATTGTACAATACCTAAATCAATCCCTAAATGATTGGGTCTAAAATGATTGTGAACGTGTAAATCTTTAAACACATATCCCGTTGTAAACCCTCGATTAAAAAGGGTTTTTAATCCAATACGTTCTTGTTCACTAAGTTGGTAATGTTTTCCTTGATAATAGTAATCGATTCGCTTTCTGAAGATTTTAGTAATAT
>JAWXUG010000131.1:0-4518 GCA_044432885.1 Erysipelotrichaceae bacterium
AAAAGGCGATATTAGTAAGTGGATTATCCGGAGCTGGTAAGACGAGTGCAACAAGTATACTGGAAGATATGGGCTATCATTGTATTGATCAATACCCTTCCTCTTTGCTGGAATCTTTTGTGCAATATGTAGAACATACAACCGATCCACGCTTTCAAAATATAGCTTTGACAATTCCACTAAGTGATTTGGTGGACTTTCAAAGAGCTTTTAAAGGAACAGATATTCAAGTTCAAACTTTATATCTTGAAGCAAGTGATGATACGTTGTTGTCACGTTATAAGTCTACAAGAAGAACACATCCTTATTTGTTGAAAAATAGAGCAAATACACTTGAGGAATCAATTGTTGAAGAAATAAAAGATTTAAGAGCGATTAAAAATGAAGGTTCATTAACGATTGATACGACCCACCTTAAATATAATGAATTAAAGACTAAGATAGAACGTGCTTTTGCGATTAATAAAGAAGTAAGCTTTAGTATTAGCTTTATTTCTTTTGGTTATAAAAATGGAATTCCACTTGATGTGGATTTAATGTTTGATGTGCGGTTTTTACCTAATCCATATTGGGAAGAAGAATTACGTGCTTTTTCAGGAGATGATGCATGTGTGTATGATTATGTCATGAAGTCAGAAGAAGGCATTGAGTTTAGTCATGTTTTAACGAATTTTTTGGAATATATGTTCCTAAAATATGTGCGTGAAGGTAAGAATCATTTGACAGTGGCTATTGGATGCACGGGTGGACAACATCGTTCCGTTTCTATTACAAACTATCTGTATGATTATTATCAAGAACAATTTACAGTTTATAAAGAACACCGTGACAGACAGGATGTTTATCATGGGTAAGCGTATTGTAGCCATTGGTGGTGGTCATGGATTAGCGATCATTGTGCGAGCGTTGAAGCAAATTGAGGACATTGATATTACGGCAATTGTCACTGTGGCAGATGATGGAGGTTCTACAGGTAGACTAAGAAAATACTATAATATTCCAGCAATGGGCGATATTAGAAATGTGTTGTTGGCGATGGCTGAAAGTGAATCTTTGCTACAAGGGTTAATGGATTATCGTTTTGAAGGTGATCAGGAAGAAGATATAGTAGGACACAACTTAGGCAATCTTATTTTAACAGCATTAACAAACTCAACTGGGTCCTTTTCAGAGAGTATTGCAATATTAGCAAAAGTATTAAATGTTAAAGGAAAAATTATCCCTTCATCACAAGAAATTATAACCTTACATGCTATTATGGAAGATGGTACGATTGTTCGTGGAGAAGCTAACATTCCTGATGTGAGAAATAGAATTCAAAGTGTTTATTATACTGAAGAGGTCCATGCAATGCCAGAGGCAGTGGATGCTATTTTAAATGCGGATGTGATTTTGTATGGAATTGGTAGTGTATATACAAGTATTCTTCCTAACATTATCATTCCAGATATCAATCTGGCATTAAAAGAATCAAAAGCAACTAAGGTTTATTTATGCAATGCAATGAGTCAACCTGGTGAAACAGATGGATATGGTGTTGAAGAACATGCTTCTGCTTTAATTGATCATGGAGCGGATATAGACATTGTTTTACGTTCTAATGATACAATACCGTTAGATATCCTAAGAAGATATCATGAAGAAGGAAGTCACATAGTCTATAAAAAAATGGCAGAACATCCTTATAAAATCATGGAAGCGTCTTTACTATCATTTGATGACAAGGTAATTCGTCATGATCCAAACAAATTAAGATTAAGTTTAGAAAAATTATTTAAGGAGGTATAAGATGTCCTTTACAACAGAGATAAAGCAGGAAATCGGCTTTAATGAGTTAAAAGAATGCTGTGCTAAAGCAGAATTAAGCGCATTGGTACAACTATGTTCTACATTAACCATTAGCAATAAAGGAATGCAATTATTAATTAAAACAGAAAACGCAACCACTGCTAAAAGAATATGGAAAATGATAAAAGATCGTTATCAAGCTCAAACAGAATTGTCGGTTATTCGCAAAATGAACCTAAAGAAAAATAATATTTATGTGATTCGGGTATTTGAAAAGAGCAAAGAAATCTTACATGATTTAGGGATTTACAATGAAAAAGGCTTACAAAGTCATCCTCCAATGAGTATGATTTCAAAGGATTGTTGTTCAAGAGCTTATTTAGCAGGAGCTTTTATGGCCGCAGGATCATGTAATGCTCCCAATAAATCCAATTATCACCTAGAAATTGCTTTAACAGATGAAGCACACGCTAAATTTATTGATCGTTTAATGCATAAATATCATTTGCCAAGTAAAATCGTGCAACGCAGAAAAAAATGGGTAATCTATTTAAAGGCGGCAGATAAGATTGCAGACTTACTAAAATGTGTGGGTGCTCATGAATCATTGATGAAGTTTGAAAGCATTCGAATTGATCGTGATTTATTAAATAGTATTACACGCCTTGATAACTGTGAATTAGCGAATGAAATGAAATCCTTAAAAGCAGCAAATAAGCAGTTAGATGATATTGAGATTATTGAGAAGTCAGGCCAGTTTGACAAACAAGAAGTACGAATTAAGGAAATTATGGTTTTGCGTAAACAATTTCCTGAATTAAGTTTAAACGAACTAAGTTATGAATATGAAAAAAGAACAGGAGTGTCCATGAGTAAGTCAGGGATGAAACACCGATTCGCAAAAATTCATGATATTGCAAATGAGATTACAGAAGGAAGGTAAAGATATGGGAAATTCAATTTATCAATTTATTACATTTTTAATGACAGTATTATTAGTGATTTGGTTATGGCCTTTAATTCAATGGTTGATAATATTTGTAATCTTATTTATAGCTATTATTTTTATAAGAATATATTTTTATCAAAAAAAGGTAACAAAGGAATTTGAAAAAATGAGCAATGAATCTTATCAACAAACAAACTATACAAATAACACTTATCAACAAACAAGCTCACGGCCTAATGTTGGTGGGGATGTAATAGATGTAGATTATGTAGAAAGAGAAATTAAAGATGATGAATGAGGATCAACTCTCTAAATATTTTGAAGCAGTAACCATACAAGATATTCCATTGATAAAAAGCTATTTGTTAAAAGCTGGTTATCCTGAATCAAATCATAATATAGTAAATATGATGATTTGGCTTGATTTTTATCCATTATATAAGGTTGTACATGAACACTATATGTTATTGTTGGGAATACATGAAAAAGAATTCTTCATTTATATGCCATTATGTGAAAAACAATATGCCAAAGAAGCGATTATCAAAGCGAAATCTATTTTTGATTTTTACAATTGTACGTTTAACTTGAGTTGCTATACGAAAGAAATGATGGATTTAGCCTTAGAGATTTACCCTAACTATCAATCCTGTACAAGAAGAAGTTCTACGGATTATATTCATGAAATTACTCAGTTTAAAACTTTTAGTGGTAAAAAGCTTCAAAAGAAGAGAAATCATTTAAATGCTTTTTATAAAAACTATGATGGCCGATATCAATATGAAGATTTAAATGAAAAAAATCTTTTTGAATGTAGTGCATTTATTGATTCTTGGAAAGCGGATAGTGAAGATGTGTGGATTGTAAATGAGAAACAAGGGATTAAACGTGTTTTAAATTTGTATAACGAATTAAACTATAAGGGTGGATTAATTCGTATTGATGGAAAAGTAGAAGCCTTTTTGATTATTTCAACATTAAACAAAGAAATGATACAAGAAAATGTTGAAAAAGCGAATGATGAAATCAGAGGTTTATATCAAGCAATGACTCACCAATTTTTCAATCATCATCATTTTGATGAACCATATATTAATAGAGAAGATGATTTAGGTTTAGAAAATTTAAGACAAGCTAAGCTTGCTTATGCGCCGGTTTATTTATTAGATAAATATTGGATTTGCAAGGGGGGATAATATGCTTCGATATGCAAAAGAGGAAGAACGTAATAAAATATATGAAATATGGAAAGATATTTTTTCGTTCGATGATCAAGGATATACAGATTATTTTTTTCAACATCAATTTAATCCCAATGATACAGTGATTAAAGAGGTAGAGGATAAAATCGTTAGTATTGGATCAAGAACTAGTCATACTTATCGTTTGAAAAACAGATTGATAAAAGCTTCAATGATTTATGGAATAGCTACCCTTGAACAAGAACGTGGTAAGGGATACATGCATGAAATTCTTACAACGATGCTAGACCATTTGTCACATCAAGAACTTATTACATTCATTCAAGCATACGATCCTAAAAAATATGAAAAATATGGCTTTGTCATGGCCTATTATAAAAAAGAGTTTACCCTGACTTCTTCCAATGTTGAGAAAGTATCTACAAATGGCTGCACTAAAGAAATACATCCTGTAGATTTATTACGTGCATATGGACGATTTTGTAGTCTGTTTGATGGTTATCAAGTAAGAGATGAAGCCTATTTTGAAAATTATATTAATGAAGTAAGAGCTCAAAATGGAGATATTGTAGCTTGTAT
>JAWXUG010000132.1:0-4482 GCA_044432885.1 Erysipelotrichaceae bacterium
ATAGTGATGTAAATCTACAAATGCCTTCCTGCCTGCGTTGCTTTGTTTCTTGAATGCAGGCTTCAAATACCGCCCATCCATATCTTCCTTTTTTAATAAATGACGAAGATACTTCTCATCCATATCTATTTTGCTGGCAAAGACAATGATGGCACTTGCATTCATAATTTTACTTGTGTTAAAGGAAAAAAATCCCTGTGTTGCTTGGGTAAGTCGTTTTTTACCACTAGACGAGATTACAATGACAAAATGCCATGGTTGAATATTTACAGAAGAGGATGACCCTTGTAATAGTTCTTCAATTTGTTCAAGTTGTGTTTCACTAAGTTTCTTGGTAGGATCAAATGATTTGGTAGCATATCTTCTTTTTGACACACGTGACATGCTCCCACCAACTAAGAGGTGGGGGCTTCTTGTTCGAGTAGGCTAACGCTACAGCTTAAGCAAGCTATCCCCGTGTGCCCCACGGTTCTTATACTACTTTATCTAAGCGAATGCAATTCTCATGCCTTCGTTTTTAATGTTCAGACTTGCTTTATAGTCTCTATCTAATTCAGATCCACAGTGTTCACAAATATAAGTTCTTTCATCTAAGGCTAATGTTTCTTTTACAGATCCGCATTGACTACAAGTCTTAGAACTTGGAAAAAATCTATCTACCTTGATTAGCCTTTTTCCTTGTTCTTCTAATTTATAACTAAGCATTGTGACAAAAGTACCGAAAGAATTATCCGCAACTGATTTTCCAAAATACAAAGCCTGTGACATCCCCTGCATATTCAAATTTTCTACACTAACACAGTCAAAATCATTGGTTATCTGCCTTGATTGCTTATGCAAAAAATCTTTACGTTGGTTTGACACTTTCTCATGTAATTTCGCAACAATAAATCTTTGTTTTTGACGATTATTTGAACCTTTTTCCATTTTGGATAGTTTTCTTTGCTCCTTGGCTAATTTCTTTTCTGCTTGTCGATAAAACCTTGGAAATGAAGGTGATGACCCATCACTTGTTACATATAGCTCTTTCATAGAGAAGTCTAAACCTACAAATGTTTTCAATTCTATTGGTGTTATTTCTTGCTCGTATTCAAATAAGATGCTTGCAAAATATTTGCCACTTGGTGTTTTGGAAACTGTTACAGATTTCAAGTTGTAATGACTTGGCACTTTCCTATGCTGCTTGATTTTCACTGCTTTTATCTTAGGCAAAGTCAAAAACCCATCTTGAAGTTTAATGTTTCCGTTGACAAAGTTTGTGGTGTACCTATGGTGATTATTTTTCTTTGATTTGAATTTAGGAAAACCTACCTTTTTATCCCTAAAAAGTTGTTGTAGGCTGTTTGTAAGTTGAGTTGTGCATTTGCGAGTGCAAGGCTATCGACCTCTTTTAACCATTCAAATTCTTTTTTATATTTTGCTGGTGTGGTAGATAGTTTTTCTTTCTTTTTTTCATAGAGTTCTATATTATCACCAAGCATTTTATTGTAGATAAAACGAACGCAGCCAAAGGTTTTCGCAGAAAGTATTTGTTGCTCATTATTTGGATATATTCTAAACTTGTAAGCTTTATTCATAACTTTTCGCCTCGCCTTTCTATACTCAACTTATACTTATATTATATCGTTTTAGAATTTGTTTATGTTAATTTAGGTGTTTGGGCTTAAGCTTTTTTGTCTGGGCCTTAAAAAGCGTAGCAATTCATCTCATCACCTAAAGAGGTGGGGGAATTCTTGCTAAATTTAGTTAAAATATCCATATATTGGCTTAACACTCCTTTGTATCAGCTGATAATCACATTATAAAGAAGTTTCTATCATGTTACAAGAATAGTGTTTTTTACATATCTTAGATGTTATTAAGTAAACTATTCATTTATTACTGACACAACTCAAAAAGGTTCTCAGCATCATCTACAAGTAACACGCAACCATCAATAGGATCTTTGATTTCATCTTTAGTTGTAACTCCCAGTTTCAACCACCCCTCTAAATCATTCATCGTAATTTCGCTATCAGTTTGGCTTATTGGTCTCGGTAATGAGGTCATCACTAAATTCTCATTTTCAAAGTAAATCGGTTTTAAATATTGACATTCCAAAAATACATAATGGGAACACATATCTTAAGTCAAAAGGATGTAAACTTAAACTATCTTCAACTTTTTTACCTCTTATCTTGATTGTGAAAAAGAGAATGAAAAGAAATATCATATTAGCAATTAATTCATTAAGTGTTAGATCAGTGAAAAGTTTATTTGTTATAAAGTCAACAGCCTCACTCTCCTGCATTTGAGGATTTTCCATGAAATACTTGGATAGTTCTCTTATCACATACACAATGCTTGTTGCAAAATGGATGGGTAAATACACAAAAAATAAATCCCTAATTTAAAGCATACTTTCAGATATTTCATCTTCTAGTCTCCCCTTTTAATTTGGATTTTAAAAAATGATCCATTGTTTAATATACTTGAGCTACTTATTCATGATGTCCTTATTTGCTTATTATATCATTTGATAAATTTGTAAATATAAAGAAAACACAAGCTTTTTTAAACTTGTGTTTAGTTATTAGAATTTTCCGCCGCTTGAGGAACTAGATCTTCCACTACTTCTAGAAGCTCCGCCTCCGCCTCCACCGCCGGATGAACTACTTTTTGGTTTTCTAACTTTGGTAACGTATTCTCTTGTGAAATCATCCCTGATGATTGCTAATTGCATACTTGCTTTTTCTCTGAATGGATAAGGTTTATCACTACCCACTCTTGCATAAGAGGTTTTTACACTTAAGTAAATAGAGGCAAAGATTGCCCCAGCTACAATGACAACAAGTATGAATTCTGAACCTAAACCAAATCTAATGGTTCCATTCATTGCACTTGGAATGTTTTCAATAAAGACAACACCCCCTTGATAATACCTTGATGAACTTAACTCATCTTTCACAAGATAGAATAACTCATCTCGATCATCTGCATCCATAGTATCATCAAATTCTCCAAAGACTTGTACCCACACTTCACGATTATACATATCAATATGAAGCACAACGCCTTCTGTGCCAAATCCTTGCTCAAAGTACATATCTTCAATATAGTAATCACGCACGCCTGTGTAAGCTTCTTGGGTTGTAATAATCACAACATCGCCACCAATTTGTGTACTCATCGCTTCAGCTTGTGATTGTAATTGCATTTCCTCTTCTGTTGTAAATAAATCTGCGCTATCTAAAATTCTTGATTGATCAGCGTAGACACCATTTATTGTTAGTACAAATAATGTACATACAAACAGTGATTTAACGATTTTTTTTATCATATAAAGAAGTACCCCACAATCGTTCCTACAAGTAATATTGCAAATGAAACTAATCCCGCAACGCTTAATAATTTCTTTTCATCTACAGGTAATTTACCACAAATTTTTCCACTTTGCCCATTCATTGCATAATAATAAACTTTGCCATTATGCATATAGGTTAGTGTCCATACTGGTAATAATCCATATTCCCAATCAATTTTATCTGGCTTGCTTGAAAAATGTTTTTCAGCTCTGCTTGTATACCCTGTTACTGAGTCTTCTACTACTTTTTTACTATAATCATAAATATCTTTATGCACTTCATTTTCAAGTTCTTTTTGTTCGATGTCCCTTCTTTCTGCCAAAAAGCCAGATAAATAACTCATTGAAAATGGTTCCAATGCTTGTTCATCAAAAGGTTGTACATTTTCTATTAATTCTTTGCTTTCTTTTGATAAAGCAGATTTAATAATATCTTCTAAGTGGACATCTCCTTCACGTTCTACATTGTATAAAGAATGTTTGGTATAAATATAATTCCCCGATGTCCATGAAGAAACCCTATCTCCTTCCGCATGGTACTTAACATGAGTATCTACATCTACAATCCAATAAGGAAAGTAAACGCCACTTAATTTTTCAATATTATCCTCATTAAAGAAATATTTAGGTAAAAAATACTTTTTGCTTGTCCATTCCCTAAATTTTTCAATCGCTGCTTTCTTATCATATTTAAAGGGAATTAAACGATTTGGTAAATATTTCCCACTTACTCTACCTGATAAAATAACTGGACTATGACAGTAATAACATTCTGTAGCTGCTGTTGTTTCATCACTTATAACTTCACCGCCGCAGTTAGGACAACTATATAGTACGGCTCCACTTTCTTCATCAAGAGGAGTATTCTCTTTTTCAACTTCTGCTTCAGTTGCTTGTTTTTCTGCAGCTTCAAGTTCCTCTTTTGTATAAGCTGAACCACAGAATTCACAGATGAATTTTCCTTTTGCTGCATTAAATTTTAATTCCCCTCCACAGCTTTGACACTGCAACGCTACAACAGGCATAAACTTCCCTCTTTCTTTCGCTTATCCAAAAAATTTTAATTATTTATCGTTTTCGTCAATTGGGTCCCCACATTCAGGACAGAATTTAGGAATTGCTTGACTCATGTCTGGCTC
>JAWXUG010000133.1:0-4459 GCA_044432885.1 Erysipelotrichaceae bacterium
GTATACTTTTTTGTATGGTCATGTTTTGTCGCTTTTTTATTACCAAGTGTCGTTTTATTACAAATTCTATATTTTAAATACTTTAAAAATAATAGTTATTTACCTATTCTTTTATTTATCATTTTTTATCCGCTTTATATCACTTTATTTTATGGTAAAGTAGATAGCTGTGGTTTTTTCTTCTTGTTATTAGGTTTTATGTTGGTAATCCTACCAGACTTTAATATGATTAAAACAAGAGATAATTTATTTATTAATTTATGTGGATTTTTAATGGTATTTTTAAGAAGATGGTATTTATATCCTCTTATTGGATTATATTTAGCTTATTTTGTAAAATATTTATTCTATTATCATTTCAAACCATTCACTAAAGAGGCATTTAAAGATTTTATGAAAATTATCAGTTCTGGAATCATCTTACTTTGTTGTGTATTGATTTTCTTTCAACCTTATCTTTTGAATCTTTTTGAAACTGCCGATGCTGAAGCATTTGCTTTTTGGAGTAGGGATGATAAATTGCATGATTTTATCAACTTCTATTCGCCTATTATCTGTATCATAAGTATTTATGGTGGATGGGTATTAGTTAAAGTTCATAAACAAGGTGAGTTGTTTATTTTATTACTGGTTGCTTCCCTCATACCTTACATTATGTTTATTCAGATGCAATCACTTGAACAACATCATTACTTCATTACAAATTTATTGCTTGTAATTTTATTCTCAATAGGTATCCTCCATATTTTTACGAAGATTAAATATATAGGGTGTTTTATACTAATTTTATTATCTATTCAAAGTCTACAAATATTTTTGCCTACTACCACTTTAAGTATCTTTACTAGTCTGAAAAAGGAACCTTTTGTACATGAAGATAAAGAGGCAATTCTCGATTTTTCAAATGAATTGAAAAGCCTAATGATGGATTGGGAATATACCTATATGGCTACCGGCACTTATTTATTTAGTGATGATATTATTCGAAATGCTCTCCTCCCTGATTTAACTGAAATCAACTTAATCAGTGCTGTTTTAGATACTCGCGATGGCTTCCCAAGCAACTTTGAATACGTTCGATATGTTGTACTATCTGAACCCACATTGTACTTAGGCGACGCAGAATATCAACAGATGTACGATGTAATTAAAGAAGCAATTTTACATGAACCATTATTTGAGGGCATTTATCAACCTGTTTATACATGCGAAATTATCGATGCCGAAGTTACCATCTATCAACGCGTTGAAGATTTAACAGCTGAACATATGCAATATTTCTATGATGAAATGCTGAAGTTATATCCTGATAAAGAAAGTTTCTTTGCCCATATTTTATTAGATTGAAAAGGAGTAATATGATGAATATCCCTAAAATTACATTAGAAGATTTAGAAGTATTCAAAAATAAAAAATATTAATTTATGGATTAACCTATGATCCTACACAAATTTATAAAGTTTTACGACATCTGAACATAGATGTCATCGGATGTTATTGTGAAAATATAACTATTTTTAGATTCTTAAAAACCAAACTTTTTGGTTATCCTATACTTGATTCCAAACAACTCAATAAAATCATTAGTACACATGACAATATTCTCGTGCAAACCGTTTCAATAGAAGCTAAACAAGCGCAAATTATTCACCAACATATTCAACAATTAGGTTTGCAACAATCCCCTTTTTCTGCAGGGGAACTCTTAATGTCTTATAGTTATGATTACTTATCAGAAGAAGCGAATCACCCTTTAAAATACTTTTTAAGAACTATTTGGCGTAAACGTTTCCTTCGATGTAATAGCTCGAAAGAGTGGAAGCAATTTAAAAGAAATGCATTTGAAAATTCAATCATTATTTGTTCTCCACCTAAAACAGCTGATCACTCATTAATGCATACCTTTGATGAAGTAAACCTTAATATTACAGATATCAAGCAACAAATCCATTATTGCAATGTTTGGCATCGTCCTAGATTTATTAATGAAGAAGAACTACAATCTACCTTCAAAAAAGTAAGAATCATTACTGCTGTTAGAGAGCCTATTTCGCAATATCTTTCTGTTTTATATCAAGATATCGTTGCGGGAAGTTTATACCCTAGTTTATTACCCTATCTTGGTATAAAAGATTTTAAAGATCTCGCATCCACCTTAAATGAAAAAGAGACAGATATACAACAAATATTTGATAATTGTATTCCTTGGTATGTCTATCCAACCAATAACAAGGAATTAGATTTAACAATACCAAGAACCGTTCAAGCCTTTTTACCTGAATATCAAAAATATGTCGTTAATATATTAAACTATCCTTTTGATAAAGAAAAAGGATATACAATTATTCAAGAAGACAATATTGAAATCTTTGTCTATCAACTTGAAAAACTTAATGAACTAGTTCCACAACTATCGAAGTGGATAGGGGTTCCATTCGATAAATTAGTTGATGGTAATAAAGCATCTGACAAGTGGGTAGCAGATAGTTATCGAAGTGCAAAAAAGCAAATTAAGCTATCCCAAGAATTTTTTGATCGCTGTTTTAATGAACCTTACTTATTGCATTGTTACAGCGAAGATGATATTAATAAATTTAAAGATTACTGGAGGAGCCATATAAATGATGAAAAATAATTTAAAAAATATTGAAGAAATTTGTAGTGAAGCTGCTATATTAGCGGGACATAAAATAATGGAAATTTATAATAATGATACTTTATTTGCAAATGTGGAATATAAATCGGATAAATCACCATTAACCCTTGCTGATACTGCTGCAAATACTATTATTGTAGAAACTTTAAGTAAACATTTCCCTAGCTATGCTATTTTGTCAGAAGAAGAACAGGACGATTTAACAAGGTTAGATAATCCTTATTGTTTTATTGTTGATCCACTTGATGGAACAAAGGAATTTATTAAAAGAAATGGACAGTTTACAGTGAACATCGCTTTAGCGTATAATTATAGGGTGATTATGGGTGTTATTTATGTACCTTACACCCAAGAATTATACACAGCTAGTAAAAATAACGGATCCTACTATATAAAGGGAGATGCACAGAAAACTAAAATACAGGTTTCTAAAACAAAAGATTTATCCAAAGTAAGACTTGTTATGAGTAGTTCTCATGGATGTCAAGAAATGGATGATTTGATTGAAAAATATCATTTTTCAAACTTTGTTAAAATGGGGAGTTCATTAAAAGGTTGTTTAGTTGCTAAAGGAGAGGCTGAAATTTATTATCGTCATAACCCTACCATGGAATGGGATACTGCTGCTATGCAATGTATAGTAGAGGAAGCTGGCGGGATTTTCAGACAGTTAGACGGCAGTGAAATGTTATATAATCGCAAAAATTCATTAAATCATAAAGGATTTTATATTGTTAATTGTAAAGAAAATATTTTATAGGAGGAGATAAATATGGACCATACATCATATTTAGACAAATTAGAAGCAGAAGCTATTTACATTATGCGCGAAGTGGCTGCTGAATGTGAACATCCTGTCATGTTATATTCCATAGGGAAAGATAGTTCGGTAATGTTACATCTAGCTATGAAGGCATTTTATCCAGAAAAGCCCCCTTTTCCTTTTATGCATATAGATACTACATGGAAGTTTAAAGAGATGGTTGAATTTAGAGATCGAATTGCTAGTGAAAAAGGTATAGAAATGATTGTTTATACCAATGAAGAAGGTGTCAAAAATAACATTAACCCTTTTGATCATGGTAGTGCTTATACTGATACTATGAAAACCCAAGCATTAAAAGATGCTTTAGATAAATATGGGTTTACTGCTGCTTTTGGTGGAGGAAGACGTGATGAAGAGATGTCTCGTGCAAAGGAGCGAATTTTTTCATTTAGAAATCAAGAACATGCATGGGATCCAAAAAAACAAAGACCTGAATTATGGGATCTATACAACACACGCATCAATAAGGGTGAAAGCATGAGAGTATTTCCAATTTCAAATTGGACTGAAGCTGATATATGGCGATACATTGAACGAGAAAACATTGAAATTGTTCCACTTTATTTTAGTGCAGAAAGAACAGTTGTTGAAAGAGACGGCAACTTAATTATGCTTGATGATGATCGATTAAAATTACAAGAAAATGAAGTTCCTATGAAAAAGAACGTGCGTTTTCGCACACTAGGATGCTATCCACTAACTGGTGCGGTTGAATCTAATGCAACAACACTTTCCGAAATTGTATCTGAAACCTTAGGTGCTGTATCTTCTGAAAGGACAAGTCGCGTAATTGATCATGAAGCACGCGGAAGCATGGAAAGACGTAAAAGAGAAGGGTACTTTTAATATGAAGGGTGTGTTAAAATTTATAACTTGTGGTAGCGTTGATGATGGAAAATCTACACTAATCGGACATATTTTATATGATTCTAAACTTATTTTTGCAGATCAGGAAAATGCATTGATTCTTGATAGTA
>JAWXUG010000134.1:0-4458 GCA_044432885.1 Erysipelotrichaceae bacterium
TGGGAATATTAATATAACAGCAATAAGTATAGGTGGTGCAGGTATATATGGTTATACAGGTTGCACTATAAATACTTTAAACACATGTACTTTAACTATTAGTGGGTTTAATACAGGGATTAGTGCATGGACAGGTGATTTAATAATTTCTGGAAAAGGTGATATAAATGTAACATCTAATTCTGGTAGTATTTATTCTACACTCGCTAATGTAAGTATAAATACGTCGGGTAATATAACTATTAATTCTGGTAGTACTGCTATTTCAGCAGGTGGAACTTTAGAGATTTCAGGAACAGGATGTATAAATATTACTGCTTCTCCGAATTATGCTATATATGCGTATTCAACATTTACAAATAATATTGCAAATTTAACTGCTAATGGACTTATAAGATGAAATTCAACTGAATATATTATTATGGGTGATTATGTTGTGACAGAAGATAAGACCATAAAGGGTACTTTAACATTTAGCGAAAATTCATCAATTACTATAAATGAGGGTGTTACTCTTGATTTAAGTGGTGTTACATCCTTTATAGGTTTAGAAAATCTTACATCAATAACTAATCATGGCACGCTAGTATTATTAAATACAGATATAGTTTTAACACCAACAGAAGTATTAGCAAGTGATAACAAGCTTTATACATGGATATATGATAATGGTACATATACTTTAACATTTAATGAAAATGTAACAGAAATAGACTGTAATATACATATTAGTGATGACGTATCACAAGATGTTGTGTTTAATGTAAGTAGCGATATTACTATTAAAAACCTAGTGAATAATAGGGCATCTTCACTTACAATAGAAGGTGAGGGGACATTAACAGCTGATTATATATTAGGATATACAGTTACAACAACTACTTTTAATAGCGATATAGTTGCGTATAGAGTATCAATTTATGGTGATGTAATAATAAATAAAAACCTTACCGCCTCTCAATTATCAACAGTGAATGGTACGGTAACGGTTAATAATGGTGCAACTGTTAACTTGGACATTGATACAGATTATGAATATGCACTTTATATGCAGGGCGAAATATCTGATTTAATTTTAGGTAGCGAAATTGCAATTCTAACACCTGAAAATGGTAGTTTTGCTCTTAAAGTATTTGATGCTGGAACATATATTGATTATACAGCAACCATTACAACAAATGGAAAAGAGCTTGCAGATGGCAATACAAACCTTGCAAAAAGCATTGTTATAGGAAAAAAAGTTGTTGAGACTACAACTCCTACAACAACAGATACTACAACCACAACAAATTGGTACACTGTTATACTTTCAACAAACGGTTATGGCGAGATTGCACCGGAACTTAGTGGTTATAGTTCTATTGTTATGGTAGAGGGTAGTAGTTACACATTTTTAATAACTCCAAACACAGGCTATTATACACTAGCAGTATACGTTGATGGCACAAACATAGGTGCAGTAAGTGAATATACAGTGGATAGCATTAATGCTGACCGTAAAATATACGCAGTGTTTTCACAAAACAGTGTAATTACTTCATCAGAGGAAGAAAGTAGCCAAGAAGAAAGTGTAGAAGTGCAACAAGAAAGCAGTAAAGAACCACAAATAAGCGAACAAACAAGTGCAGAAATAAGTACAGAACAAACAGAAACCATCACAAGTAGTGTCTTACCAATAGTAGTATCAGTAATAATCTTAGCAAGTGGTGGTATGATATATTTTATTAAGAAACGCAGTAAGATAGAGTAAAAAAAGGTATGAAAATGTAGTAAAAAAGCACCCTTTATTCAAGGATACTTTAGGATTTATAATTGATTGATAACAATATTATTTTCTCTATCTGGTCCAACAGAAACAAGGGATATTCTAGTTTCTGTAAATTCTTCGATTAAACTTAGATAGTTTTTGCATGCAACAGGTAAATCATCATAATTTCTAATACCTGTAATATCTTCTTTCCATCCTGGCATCATTTTATAGATTGGTTTAGCATTTGCATAATCTTGTAAAGAGGCAGGGATGTTATCTTGAACTTTACCATTAATTTCATAGCCTACACATACAGGTAAGGTTTCAAATCCTGATAATACATCAATTTTAGTGATGACAAGATCTGTTAATCCATTAATTAAAGCAGCTTGTTTAACTACGCATAAATCCAACCATCCACAGCGTCTTGGGCGACCTGTAGTTGAACCATATTCATTTCCAATTTGGCGGATTTTTTCTCCTGTTTCATCAAGTAATTCACTGACAAATGGTCCTTCACCAACACGTGTTGAGTATGCTTTAACAACCCCGATAATCGTATCTAATGCCGAAGGGGAAACACCTGCTCCTTCAAGAACTCCAGCTGATGTTGGACTTGATGAAGTTACATATGGATAGGTACCATAGTTAATATCAAGCATATTAGCTTGTGCACCTTCAAATAGGACTTCCTTCTTTTCCTTAATTGCGGTATTAACTACATGAACAGCGTCAATCATACGAGGCAATAAGTTGGCTCTTACAATTTCAAATTGATTCACTAATGTTTGATAGTCATAAGCTTGTTCACCATATAGTTTAGTGATTTGATCATTTTTTATTTTTAAAGTGGTTGCTAGTTTTTTCTTAAAGTAGTCAAAATCTTTTAAATCACCTACTCTAAGTCCAATTCTTGTAAATTTATCTGCATAACAAGGTCCAATACCTCGTTTAGTAGTGCCAATTTTATTTTCTTGCATTGCCATTTCTTGTAAAGTATCTAATTTCACATGATAAGGCATGATTAAATGTGCTCTTTCACTTATTTTCAAATGACTAGTATTTAATCCTTTGCTTTCTAATACATCTATTTCTTCTTGTAAGACAAAAGGATCTACAACGACTCCAGGACCAATAACACATGTTGCATCTTCACTTAAAATTCCTGATGGAAGTAAATGTAAAATTGTTTTTTCTCCATTTACGACAACAGTATGTCCTGCATTATTTCCACCTTGGAAACGTACAACATAATCCATTTTACCTGCAAGTACATCTACAATTTTGCCTTTTCCTTCATCACCCCATTGGGTGCCTACTACTACATATCCAGCCATAAGACCTCCTAAAATTACCATCACTATAATATCATATTAAATTATAATTTGATAGTTGTTATTTGATTGAATTTATGAACTTATTTACCTATAATAAATGTGAAGAGAAAGGGTATGTGCTCGTTTTATGCATAATGGAAGATGCATAGGGTACATCAGGTAAATTATGACAAATTGTAATCATGATTGTGCGAACTGTTCGGATTCAACATGCGGTTCTAGAGAACAATCTACACCAAAGCCTATGGTTGGTGTGAACATCAAAAAAGTAATCGCTGTAACAAGCGGTAAGGGTGGCGTAGGAAAGTCAATGGTTTCGGGCTTATTGGCAGATGCATTAAACAAAAAGGGCTATAAAGTAGGAATTATGGATGCGGATATCACAGGGCCATCGATTCCAAAAATGTTTGGTGTGAGTGATAAAATTTATGGTGATGGAAAAGGAATGTATCCATCTTCTACAAAAAATGGAATTAAAATGATTTCTGTAAATTTGATGTTGGATAATGAAAGTGATCCTGTTTTATGGCGTGGTTCATTATTAAGTCAAATGGTTCAACAATTTTATACACAGGTGTATTGGGATGAATTAGACTTTTTAATTATCGATATGCCTCCTGGAACTGGAGATATTGCGTTAACGATTTATCAAAGTATTCCAGTTAATGACATTGTGATTGTGACATCTCCTCAAGATTTGGTATCAATGATTGTATCTAAAGCATGTCGCATGGCTGAAATGATGAACTTAAATGTATTGGGCTTAGTTGAAAATCTAAGTTATATGAAATGCCCATGTTGCAATGAAAAGATCGCTATTTTTAATGATAGTCATGTCGATGAAACAGCAGCTCAGTTTAACTTGGATATTTTAGCTAAACTACCATTGGATAAAGAGTTGGCATCTTTGGCGGATCATGGAGAAATTGAATTAAATCAAATAGACTATATCGATGAAATGATTAGTAAAATAATAAAATAATCACATTGTCTTCACTTGTCTATGCTATTTTATGTAAAAGAGGTGAAATTATGGCAAATTTATTAGTTGTTGATGATGAAATTAAAATTAGAGAAATGATATGTAAGTACGCTCGATATGAAGGCCATGAAGTAATCGAAGCATGTGATGGTCTTGAAGCGGTGGATATTGCTTTATCAAAATCTATCGACTTAATCGTAATGGATATTATGATGCCTAATATGGATGGTTTTAATGCATGTAAAACGATAAAAAAAGAGAAAGATATTCCTTTTATCTTCTTATCTGCATTAGGGGAAGAATATGATAAAATTCATGGATTTGAACTTGGTGTAGATGATTATGTTGTAAAACCATTTTCAACACGTGAATTGATGTTAAGAATTAAT
>JAWXUG010000135.1:0-4425 GCA_044432885.1 Erysipelotrichaceae bacterium
GGATAAAGATGTGGGCGGCGATTTAAACATAAATATCTTCCCTTTTCTTTTACTTTATTCATTTGTTGATCTAAAGTAGCTGTCGAATAGATAACATGTCCTTTACAACTCGTATGAGCGATATTCCATAAGGTTTCATCTCCCTTGAATGGAAATGCATCAGGTTCATCTATAATCAATAAATCAAAGGTTTCAGGATATCGATATAATTGATGTGTCGTGCACACTATTAAATCCCCACTTAATTCATTAGTAAACCCCTGACATACTGCGATAACTTTTAAATTAGGGAAAATGATTTTAAATCGTTCGCTAAGTTCCAACACAACCTGCCTTCGACTAATCGCATATGCTACTTTACATCCTCGATTTAAGGCTGCTGATATAGCTTCCAACACAATTTCAGTCTTGCCTGCCCCACATACACAATGTAACAATACATCTTCCTTGAACACAGAAGCACACAGTTGTTTAGAAATCTCCTTTTGAAAATCAGTTAATTCATAACTTAAATAAGGACTAACTTCTTCTGTCACTTCATCTAAAGGATAGGGGGTAAGTTCCTCACTTAATAAGATACGTTTAAAGCGAATGCATTTTCGACAGTACCATCCTTTGCTTCCATGATAAAAATATTCTTCATCTTCATTATTACATCTAGGACATTTCATATCTATTATTAGTAATATGCAATAGATTCCTAAAAAAAATAAGAATTTCTTCTTATTTTTAATTTGCGATAGTCTTCTTTTCATTTTATCCTCATAGATATTTTGTGGCACAATTAAGATAGCTTATGTTGAAAGATGTATTTATCTTTATATTTCTGCTTAATTATTTCATTATGATTCATATGATTTTGATAAGATGGATCACTCATGTCTACATTAGCACTCGTCAAAATAGGCGCGACAACATCATTTTCTTCAAGCACATTTGCAAAATTCACGAGTAAGCCTTGAAGAACATAACATCCAATACTAGAGGATAAAGGACAGCACTTCTTATTTTCAACTATAAAATTCGCATCATTTTCATCACAACAATTATCAATTGCAATAGTAGCAGTATTTTTCAAAAGCAGTCCTTCTTGATGTTTAGAAGTCGAATTCTGCCTTAGATTGGTTATTGCAATAACTTTTACATTCATGGCTTGACATCTTTTCGCTAATTCATTACTAAAAGCACCACTTCCAGAGTTTGAACAAATGATAATGGTATCATTTTCCTTTATTCCATACTTTTTAAGTATCAATTGACTATATTCTGATAGACTCTCTATCTCATTTGATTTCCCTTTTCCTTGATGATTCATTATTTCATCTTCTAAAATGGCTTTAATATTTGCAAATCCACCAGCACGAGTATAAGCTTCTTCTGTTAATAAATGAGAATGTCCAGTTCCAACAATATAAATATCTTGATCATTGATAAAAGTTTCAAATAACAATTGACTCGCATCAAGCGTATTTTCCAAAGAAACTCTATTAAAACTATTAAAATAATATGCTTTAAAACGTGAAATTAAAGACTCTTGATCCTCACTTACACCCAAACTATTATAAGCCATTGCATTCATCAGTTGTGCAATTAGTAATGTGGTGATTGAAGAGGTAGATCCTATTTTAAACCCATTTTTAGTTGTATAACAAGCATCACCATATACCCCACAGTTATCAATATTCACATCTCCATAATCAATGATGTTGGTATTGGATATATGCCTTGATTTAACTACTTTTGCCTGTTCAAAATTTGTCAGTGTAATAATATTAGCACCCAATTTTTTTGCCTGAATAGCCATTTCAACCATCATCCCATTTCTTCCCGAGTTTGATACCAACATCAAGGTATCCCCCTTCTCAATTGGATACATCGCTAAAATAATATGTGCGTAGCCTTCCAACCTTTCAATCATCGTAGATTTTCCAGGAAATTGATGCAACATCAATTCGGGCATTAGAATACTATCAAAAAGATCAAGTCCCGCTAAGCGATCATAAAACTCCTCCACCATCATATGCGAATGTCCCGTCCCTAATATGTAAAACTTTTTTTGATTTTGTTTTGACTCTAACCCAAGTTTAACTGCTTTTTCAATATTTTGAATTTGGGTATCAAATATTTTCTCTATTATTGTTCTTACAATCATTTCATAACGCATTATTTTACCTCCCTTATTTTACTTATTATTGTAACTAGTATTTATAATGTAAAATCAACCATTTAAACTTGTGATATCCTCTTGTGTTGTAATTTTAATATTTTCATAATCTCCCATCACCATGGCCACTTTAACTCCTAGGTTTTTTTCGACCACACTCGCATCATCAAAGTAAACTTCATTTGAATCTATTTTTTCGAATGCTCTCATAATGACTTCATATTTAAAAGCTTGTGGAGTTTGCGCTTGATATAAGGTGTTACGATCTAATGTTTCCTCGCAATAACCCTCACGAACCACCTTAATGGTATCTTTACAAGGCACCATTAATAAACAAGCATCATGCTTGGTTAAAGAGGTTTTGATTGCCTCAATTAAATCTAGTTTTAAATGAGGTCTAGCGCCATCATGAATCATCACATACTTTTGAGTGACTTTCTTCAATCCATTATATACGCTATCTTGACGATTTGTCCCGCCCTCAACCACTTCAACACCTGCAGAAACTTCATTAAAGTACTCCTTATTAGTGACAACAATCACTTGTTTGCAGTCCCGATCCTTTTTAAAACAGTTAATCGTACGATCTAAAATCGTTTGATTATTTACTTTATAAAAAACTTTATTATAGCCAAGATTCATTCTTGACCCACTACCCGCGGCAACAATCACAACACTATAATCCATAAAAGCCCCCTTTGTTTCTTCTATAGTAAACCATTTCCTAAAATTTTTCATTAAAAAGTGTTGCTTTAAACAGCTATCTATCCTATAATAAATAAGCGTTAGAAATGACGTATAAAAATTAACTATCAAATGCGCGGATGTGGCGGAACTGGCAGACGCACTAGACTTAGGATCTAGCGCCTTCGGCGTGCAGGTTCGATTCCTGTCATCCGCACCATAGTTAAAGTAAAGCACTCTTGTCGAGTGCTTTTTTATTGTGTGTTTTCATCACCCATAAAATAGGAGATACATAATTGATTGATTTCATAAATATATTGTTTACCCTCTGTAGATAGCGTAGTAAAAATCGCGATACTATAAGCCTTTTCACTTGCATCATCCCAGACGATCCCTATTGAATTGACAACATCATTTAATAAACCGTATTTCTGTGCAATAGTTAAGCCATCATAGCTTCCTAAAAGGGCAAAATAGCTAGAGGATTGCATATCTAAAATAAGTTCACTATAACTTTCTTGATGATCATACAAATAACCTAACACATCACTTATATAAGCTGGTGTAAAAACATTATCATAAGTCAAAAAATCATCTGGTATTTCATTATCAGAATAATTCATGATATAGGTTTTAAAAGATAACCAACCACCCAAATAATCATATAAAAGAGCTGCTGATAAATTATCAGAACTAACGATCATATATTGCAATAAGGTATCAATATTGATCATACTATCCACTTCATAAGCACCTGCAATAGGTTCATTTTCCATGTAGTAAGATTCTTCATAAAGAATTTCATCACTCAAACTAAATACACCTGTATTCACCTTATCATAATAAACCATCGCTAAAGGCACTTTATAAGTACTAGCAGCTACAAAATTGACCTGTTCATTATAATAAAAAGATTCATCACTAGTTAAGCTTTCTATCGCAATGCCGATAGAATCCCCTAATTCATATTCTTCGATATAAGCAAGGATATTCAAAGCAAGCTCACTTAGTACAATCGTTTCCTCTATTTCCTCTTGTGTCTCACGATTAAAAAATGCTTGTGCTGCCTTTGATAGATTATCTATTACATCTTCCACGGACTCTTGTATTTCCACAATGATATCGCCCTCATTATAAGTCAATAAATAGTATAAATAACTAAAAGCTCCTAAATCAATAATGATAAAAAAAACGATGGCAATTATTTTAAGTTTATTTTTCAACATGATCACCGCCTTTTTTTAAGCATATCATTAAAACCATAAAATAATCTTGAATTTTATCTGAAAATAAACTCCCACCGTTTTATCATTTATTTTTATCTATACGATTTATTCATCTTTTTTAAACATCGTAAAATATTTTCATTCATTTTATTTTCCTAAAAGAATTGAGATAGAAAAGCAATTAAATTTACTTTTGCAAAAACTGGAACTGCTACTAAAGAAACCGTAGACATAATTTTGATAAAGATATCTAAACAAGGACCAACCGTGTCTTTTAATGGGTCACCTACTGTATCGCCCACTACAGCTGCATCATGAGCAGGACTACCTTTTCCTGAGCCTTCAATAGCT
>JAWXUG010000136.1:0-4376 GCA_044432885.1 Erysipelotrichaceae bacterium
CTTTATCATTTTTTTGAATTAATTGATTGATAACTTTCTAACCCATAAGCCGGACTACTTGATGAAACAGCACGTAGAATAGCTTCTTGCATACAAGTAGTAGCCAAAACTCCAATCGCATCTACAGAGGCTTCCACCTCCCCTGTCGATAGAACAAAAATAGTATCTCCATCACTCATTGTATGAACTGGGAAAATAGCCATTGCATACCCATTATGTGTAATGCTTGCTACTTTATTACACTGACTTTTATCTAACTTTGCATTGGTAACCACACAACCAATGGTCGTATTTCCTTGGGGCAAAGAAGTCGTTGATTCAATCATTGTTTCAAAAAAAGCTAAAGGATCAATAATCTTTCCATCTTGATGCATACCTGCAATATACCTACCTTCTTGATTACGTACATTTCCTATCGCATTTACCGCAACCACAGCACTCACTTGGATGTCATTTACTTGCACACCATACATCCCTTGACCTGTTTTCATAGGCAGATAATCTGCAGACATCTTTCCTACACTAGCACCTGTTCCTGCACCATAGTTACCATTGGTATAATGATTGGATTCACTATTCAAACAAGCTTGATAGCCCATTTCTTTATCTGGACGAATGCTTCCATCTCCTACCCCTAAATCAAACAAAGAGGCTGCACAAACAATAGGAACATGAAACCCCAATATTTCAAAGCCATTCTTATGTTCTTCTAAGTACTGCATAGCACCACTTGCTGCATCCAAACCAAAAGCACTTCCGCCTGACAACATCACGCCATGAATTTGTTGTACCATGTTTTTAGGATTTAACAAATCCGTTTCTCGCGTTGCCGGTCCACCACCTCTTACATCAACCCCCGCAGTTGCACCATGCGGTGTAAGAATAGCTGTACATCCTGTACCACTTGTACTATTTTCTGCTTGTCCTATCTGAACACCTTTAATATCCCACATATTAATTTGTTTCATATTGTTTCCTTCCTCCTACTTACTTTATCAACTCTGACTACCTAATAAAATTAGTATATGTTTTACTTTGTTGAACAGGTGGCATTATATGATTTTCTTTACCTAATTGTATTAGTTGCATCATCCATACCATATTTCTAGCTAATTGCTCAACAGTTTGGATGCCCTCAATATCTTGAGACACCTCTTCTGCTGAATTACCATGAACCATTGGCCAATAACTTGAAGATACAATAGGCATTTGAGCAATACTAAAATATTTTGTCAAAACATCTAAAGATGCTGATGTGCCTGCACGTCTTGCTGAAACAATTGCTGCAGCAGGTTTATGTGCAAAACATGGCTTATCTATCGAAAAAATGCGATCTAATACGCTTATAATAGATCCTGTAGGAGATGCAAAATAAACCGGTGCACCAACAACAATCGCATCAGCTTGCTTCATTTGTTGATAAATCTCATTCACACCATCATCAAAAATACATGCCTTTGTTTCTCTACATTTACCACATCCTATACATCCCCTGTATGGTTTACTTCCTAATTGAATTAAAACGGTCTCAATATTTTGCGACTTAAATATGTTGACCATTTGTTCTAGTGCATAATGGGTACACCCATTAATCCTTGGGCTTCCGTTCAATAATACAATTTTCATACACGCTCCCTCTATCCTTCCTTTTAATTAGTATATCATTTCTGCTGTACATATTTTAATTAAATACTTGGTTTAATTTATTAAAAAATTATTAAATGCATTTGACTATTCACATAAAGTTTTTGGGTGTATAATTAGTTTTATAAAAGGGAGGATTATTAAAATGAGTAAATTTGTATGTAGTGTTTGTGGTTATGTTCATGAAGGAACATCAGCTCCAGAATCATGCCCAGTCTGTAAAGTAGGGGCAGAAAAATTTGTAGAACAATCAGGAGAAATGACTTGGGCTGCAGAACATGTTGTAGGTGTAGCAAGTGATGTTCCTGAAGATATCAAAAATGATTTACGCGCTAACTTCGAAGGAGAATGTAGTGAAGTAGGTATGTATTTAGCAATGTCAAGAGTGGCACACCGTGAAGGATATCCTGAAATCGGTATGTACTGGGAAAAAGCAGCTTTTGAAGAAGCAGAACATGCTGCTAAATTCGCTGAATTATTAGGTGAAGTTTTAACTGATTCTACAAAGAGAAATCTTGAAATGCGTGTAGAAGCAGAAAATGGAGCAACAATGGGTAAAACAGATTTAGCTAAACGTGCTAAAGCGTTAAACTTAGATGCAATCCATGATACTGTACATGAAATGGCTAGAGATGAAGCTAGACATGGTAAAGCATTTGCTGGTTTATTAGACAGATATTTCGGTAAATAATAAAGAATATCTAGTAACCAATTTGGTTGCAAAATTGATTATAACAAACTTAAAGCCTCTTTTAGAAGAAATCATTTTCAAAAGAGGCTTTTACTTATATAAATAATATATCAAATATCCTTGCATAGAGTTCTATTTCATGATAAATAAAATAGTAAGAAACCTACCTTTTGCAACTGGCTGACTTCATCTAAGTCCCTATAGCTTTGTGTCACCACCTCACGATGGTTTTACCTTAAGTTTTATAATTTTAAATATATACTCATCTCGAATTTTTGTCAAGCATAAGTTGACCATAACCCGAGATAGACTATCCGTTTATATTTAAAGGGGAAATTGCTTATTTACACCATGAATCGATGGTTGTTGCCATCACTTCAATGCCTGCTTCATAGTCTTTTAAATCAATCCACTCCTCATGTTTTTGCTCATCTGTTGGTAGATAACATAAAGAACCTAAACCAAGCGTTGGAATACCTCTCATCACCATTGGTAAGCGAATGTCACTGGCTCCATGGGCTTGGTAAATAAAATCATTTATTCCTGTTAGCTGATTAATATTTTCTTTTAATTGCTCTATCAAAGGATGTTCTTTTTCCATCATTGCAAATGTTGCACGTAGGTAGCCTTTTTCTAATTGATACTTATTATCTTGAAAGTAATGTGGATAAGTACTCATTGCCTCATCTAAGCAAGCTCTGATTTCCAATTCAACGCTTTGCATACTTTCCAGTTTCCCAAAATGTACACGAAACATACAACTTGCACTTGTTGAGAGCACGCCTGTTGCCTGTCCCCCACTCATCTTTCCGATGTTAAGTTTGGTTCCATATTCATCTGTATTTCCATATTTTTTTACTCTTGCATCATTTAATTTCACCAAGGCTGCCATCAATAAAGATAATGAATGATTGGCACTTACTCCAGGATCTAAATCGACGTGTGGCTTGCCTGATGTCCCTATGGTTGTAAGTTGAAAGTCAAGGACACCCAGTGAGATATTTTTTATTTCATTTAGTCCTAGTCCTGTTTCTGCTGGATGTAGATAAATTCCTGCATCCATAGCATATTTTAGACGATCACAGGCAATAAGTGTGCCTCCAACACCCCCTCTTTTTCCAATGACACTCATAATAGCGACATTGTAGGGTAATCTTTGGTAGTATGCTTGATAATATTGTAGTGACAACAACATCGTAGCAATCCCCCCTGAATCATCTGCTGCTCCCAATCCATACAAGCGATTCCCTTGTAAATAGCACTCTATTTTATCATGAGATTCTGTATCAATGTGTGCAAAGATGAGTAAGGATGGCAACCCTTCTTTATAGGGTGTGTAGCCAATTAAATTGGTGGTGTCAGGATGAAAAGCTTCACTATTTGGACAATAATCATCCAGTGTCTTTAAATGAGTAGCATCTGTTTTAAAACAGTCTATTTCCAAGCCCAACTCACACATTTTATCATATACCAACTTTTGTGCTGTTGTGGGTCCTAAATCCATGCTCTCTACCTCTACCAATGATTTTAAATATTGAATGGACTCTTGTTTTTTTGATTGAATAAAACTTACAAATGACTCGTTCATCTTTTTCCCCCTTATTGTCTATCTTTATGTATCATTATACAGTGGATAGACGATTGAATCAATGCGAGGATAAGCAATGAAAAGAAAAAAGTTCCTTCAAGCTATGAAATAGCTATTCAAGAACTTTGATTGTTACATCTTATTTAAACCCAATCTTTCAAACTGCTCTATTGGTGCATCATTTTCTTCAAGCGCCTTTTTCATTAATTCAATCATGGTTTCAACTACAGGTTGCTCCAGTTTGTTTTCAAGTTGCGCAGGATCACACAACACATCATAAAGGGCATCCTCTTGTAGATACTGGGTATCTGATACAATGCAATTTTTAATAGCAGGCACTTTATAGACAGGATAATCTACTCCTTTTAAGTAGTGACCCATTTCTATTTCACTACCTCGACCCTTTGCTAACCAATCTCTAATTGTTGTAAGGGATGTGGTATATTCATAACA
>JAWXUG010000137.1:0-4342 GCA_044432885.1 Erysipelotrichaceae bacterium
GCAAATACGAATAAAAAAGGAGAAAAAATTATGAGTATTTTAACTAGATTTACAGATATCATGGCAAGTAACATCAATGCAATGTTAGACAAATTGGAAGATCCATCAAAAATGATCGATCAAATGTTACGTAATGCAATTAAAGATTTAGCAGAAGTTAAAAAAGAAACAGCAGCAGTCATGGCTGAAGAAAGACGTTGTTATCGTATTTTAGATACAGTTGAAAAAGAAGTAGAACGTTTTGACGCACTAGCAGTTAAAGCTGTTAAAGCAGGTAATGATGCCGATGCAACAATTTTCTTACAAGAAAAAGCAAAAGTATCAACAGAATTAGCAAGTGCTAGAACAACTTATGAAGCAGCATCAGCTAATGCATTAAAAATGCGTAAAATGCACGATAAATTAACTGAAGATATTCAAGAGTTAAAACGTCGTCAAGGAAGCATTAAAGCAGCTATTTCTGTAGCTAAGACACAAGAAAAAATTAATAAAATGGGTGGCGTAGATGCACAAGCAGCTATCAGCAAATTTGGTGAATATGAACAAAAAGCACAAAATATGTTAGACCGTGCAGAAGCAGCGGCTGAATTAAATACAGCACCTACAAACGAAGCTGAAAAATTGGCTGAAAAATATGGTGCTTCTACAATTGATGTATCTGGTGAACTTGCAGCTTTAAAAGCTAGCATGGGAATGAGCGAAGAATAATCGTTTAACCATCATAAAAAATAAAGGACTGTAACAAATAGAAAATTATCTTCTGTTTGTACAGCCCTTTTTTAGTATGTTTAAAAGATTTATTTATATTAAATTTTTGAGCTTTAGATACATAAAAAATAAAGCATATAATACAAAGTGTCCTATAAATGAAATAAAGATTTTTCTCCAGAAATTTTCTCTATCATAATCCAATAAGTGATAGAAATCTAGCATAAAACTAATGCCAAGAAAAGCCACCCCAAGTGGAAATAAAATACTATTAATTTGTGAAAAATCTTTAACAGAAATTAAAATCATAAAAATAAGCATCCCTCTTGTCGCAAAAGCTTTTTTAATCGTCATCTATGTTCTCCCAATTCGATATGTGTTTATGAAAATAGTATATCACTTAATCAAAAGAAATAAAAAAGATCTCACCAATTAAGATGAAATCTTTAGTTGTTTATTTAGTTTCTACAAAATCACCATGTTCCATTAAAGTAACAGTTTCTCCAGCTTTAGTAGTTCCTACAACCTTAAAGTCAGGAGTACCAATCATAAAGTCACAGTGTACAGCAGAAGAGTTAACACCACATGCGTCTAGTTCTTCTTTGCTCATTTTTGAACCACCTTTAATGCAATCAGGGAAACTATTTCCAAGTGCTAAGTGACTTGCTGCATTTTCATCAACTAAACCGTTGAAGAATACAGTGTTTGTTTGTGTGATAGGAGATTGTTTGCTTACTAAAGCAACTTCTCCAAGGTAGCAACTTGTTGCATCTTTATTGATGGTTTCTTTTAGTGCATCAATATTTGTAGCAGCCGTACAATCTACAGCTTTACCATCTTTAAATGTAATAGAGAAGTCAGTGACTAATTTACCATTCATTATTAATGGTCTACTTGCATATGCAATTCCGTTTACAGTTAATTTGTGAGGGTCACAGAAGATTTCTTCAGTAGGGATATTTGCGATATAAGGGGTTCTTTCTTGATCACCCATTTCACCAGCACTTACCCAAATGTGATTTTCTACAACTTCCATTGTAATATCTGTTCCAAGTTCGCTTGTAATATGTAATGATTTTAATCCTAGGCTATTTAACCATTGTGAGAATGTACCAAGACGTTCACAGTGTTTATCCCATTCAACAATTGGATCTAAGTCATCATTCACACGAACCATTTTGCATACAGCATCTTCAAGTTTAGCATGTGCATCTTCAGGGCTTAGATCTGGATAAACCTTAGTAGCCCAAGCTTTATTAGGGAAGGCACATCCTGTCCATTGCATTCCTTGATGGATATGTTTTCTAACGACATTTCTTAAATCATTTTTATGTTGTCCAATAGCGAATGCTTTTTCATTTTCAATGCCATCAAATAAGTTTGGATAAGTTCCGTTTAATCCCATTTGAACCCCATTGTTTGTAAGAATATCATCAATTTCCTCTAATTCATATGATTTAACACTACGTAGTGTTTCAGCATCACAATATTCTGCTCTTAATCTTGTTAATTCTGGTTCATCCCATTGGATAACGACATCTTTTGCGCCTCTTTCAAAAGCTTGTTTACTAACTTCTAAGGCAATATCTTTTGCTTCAAGACAAGCTTGTAATAATAAAGTTTGTCCTGGTTGAATGTTAATTCCTTTTTCGACTAAAAGTCTTGCGTATTTAACGATTTGTTCTCTTTGCATTTTTTTCTCCCCAATCTATCTTAGATTTCTTTTCAATACGCTTATAATAGCACAATGTAAAAAGAAAAAGAACATAAATGTAAATATTTCAGTAAAATTATACAAAATTTACAACGAATGTAAAATGAATCATTCTTTTTTGGCGTTTCATTATAGATAGTAAAATACAATGCTTGGTTATAAATATGTTACGATACTTTCAGTAAAGCTTAGGAAGGGAAGTATATGAAGATTAATGTAGCTATTATTGATAACAAAACAGAAGACAAATTTATCCTTGAATCCATTTTAAAACAACTTGAACAAGACCGTTATGTATTCAACATTGATTGTTATGCAGATTTTCAAATGAAAGATATAAGTAAGGAATATGATTTATATTTCATAGATATGCATTTTAAACAACAATGTCCATTAAAATTAGCTGCTTCAATTCAACGTCAACAAAATCACGCAAAAATTATTTTTACCTCCTATCGTGAACAAGAGGTATTTAAAGCAATGCAGACAGAGGTCTTTTATTTTCTGCGCAAACAATATTTAAAACAAGATTTACACTGTGCCATTAATAAGTATGCAAAATATTATCAAGACTTACATCACATCTATGTTTACAAAAACAATGGGCGTAAATATCGTTTTTCATATCAGGAAATTATGTATTTTGAAGTATATAAAAACTCATTATGTGTGACCTTATCAAATAACTATAAACTTGAACAAAGAAAAACCATGAAGTGCTTAATGGAGGAAATTAAAGATGAGTGTTTTTATCAAATTCATGAATCTTACTATATCAACTTATCTCATGTAGATGCCATTGAAAATCACCAGGTAGTTTTGCTTAATAAAGAAGTATTACCAATTAGTAAAAGAAAGTATAAACAAACCAAGGAAGCATTGCAGTATTATCAAATCCATCATCATTAACCGAATGTCACAGCACGTGCCCACCTATCACAGATTTATTGAAACAAGGGGCTGTATTATAGATAATGTATATGAACAGAAGAGCTGTTCACCAAATGGGTTACAATAATCAACCCCTCGATGAAATAATGTTTCTATCTTCATTTAACGCCCTATTAAATGAAGAGGAGTCCCCTAACTCTCTGCCTATTTATTTATATCCCTTTTTGAAACCACACGATAATAATTTTAATAAAAAATAATAGGTGAAACATTACTTGTAACCCATTTTCTTTAAACAACAAGACCCTCCTTGTATGGTATACTAAATACTCTTTTACACCCTAATAAAAGAAGTATGCCGCGTTTAAAGAAACCCTTTGAAAGCACTAGGATATGGTCCTAGTGCTTTTTAAGTGAAACCATGATAAAATAGGGCAACAAGGAGAAAAAATGATGGAAAAAAATCCAAATTGCCCACAATGCAAAGGTGAATATGTATATGAGGATCAAGGGGTCTTTGTGTGTCCTGAATGTTTTCATGAATGGAGTCAAACAGAAGTTAAAAATCCACAAGAAATCCTAATTAAAGATGTTAATGGGAATATCTTGCAGGATGGAGACAGTGTGAGTGTAGTAAAAGACTTAAAAGTTAAAGGAAGTTCTTCGACTATTAAAATAGGGACTAAAGTAAAAAATATTCGTTTGGTCAAAGACTCCAATGATGATCATGATATTGATTGTAGAATAGATGGTTTTGGAGCAATGAAGTTAAAATCATCTGTTGTTAAGAAGGTATAAAAGAATACACTTTGTAAGATTATACAAGGTGTTTTTTTATTTAGAAATAAGTGAGAATGTGCTAATATATAAGATAAAGGAGAAACAAAATGGACTATAATCAAGATGAAAACGATTTAAAAATATATAATCAAGAAGTAAGACAAATCAAGCGTAAACGCAATAAAAAGTTAAAAGGTGTTTTATTAAGTTTATTACTGGTATTGTGGACAATTGTTTGTGTGGTAGGAG
>JAWXUG010000138.1:0-4288 GCA_044432885.1 Erysipelotrichaceae bacterium
TTAGTTTAATTGGCTATACTGATTCACAAGAAACATTCGATGAATATTTTGCATATGTATGCGAGCAATTTATGTACTATGATCAATTATTCGATATCTATGACAGCTACGATGACATCAATAATATGAAAACAATCAATGATCAAGCAGGGATTGCACCTGTTGAAGTAGATCAAGCGATTATTGATTTATTGCTTGAAGCACAATATTTCGAGTCTCTTTCTAATCATGAATTCGATGTTACGTTTGGTGCTGTATTTAAAGTGTGGCATAGCTATCGTGAGCTAGCAAATGAAAATGATGGAGTTGGAAATATCCCGGAAATAGATGAATTAAATGAAGCTCAACTTCATACAGGAATGGATAAACTGATTATCAATGATGAAGCAAACACTGTTTACTTAACAGATGAAAATGCAAGTCTCGATGTAGGTGGCATTGCTAAGGGATTTGCTGCTGAAGCAATTGCTCAAGGTTTGATGGATTTGGGACTTGATATAGGCATTGTTGATGCAGGAGGAAATAACCGTATTATTGGCAGTAAACCAGATGGCGAGCTATGGAAGGTAGGTATCCAAAATCCCAATGGAAATGGATCTCTTGTCATTGTTTCATCAGATGTAGAAATGTCATTTGTAACAAGTGGAGACTATCAACGTTATTACGTTGATGAGCAAGGGAATCGATATCATCACATCATTGACCCTAGCACTTTATATCCTGCAACGCATTATCGTTCTGTTTCAATTATTACAGATGACAGTGGTCAAGCTGACGCCCTATCAACCTCCCTATTTACATTAGGATTTGAAGAAGGTTTAGCTTTAATTGATGAATATCGTGCTTTAGGATATACAATCGAAGTCATTTGGATAACCAGTCTTGATGAAACCCTCGATTACCCTAATTCCATTCATACCGATGAATTCAATATTTATTACACAGATGGACTTATTGGTAAATTGAGCTACTAAGATATGTTAAAATACGTGAATCTTCATAAAGCGAAGGTTCACTTTTTTTATTGGCAAATTCACCATTAGAGTACAATTCTATTCCACCTTCTTTCTGTAAGGTGGATAATAAAATAATCCACTTTTCAGGAATGGATAATTGAACCATATAAGCAATCGCATCCGCTTCTACCTCTTTACCATTTCGATCTAATACTGCTAGTATTTCTACATCTTCAATAAGCAAATCAACAATACTTTCCTCATATGGTGGATAATAAACACCATAGATTTCAACTAATTGTCCTTTTTCTATAGACATACCGACTGCCTTAAGTGAATCTAATATATAACTGTATGCTACATGAGTTGATTCAAGTATTAAAGGCTTTTGATCGCTAATCATTGAACTAGAAATAACACTTCCGGATGCAATTGTATAATCTAAATTAACGTAACAAGATTCAATGTCCTCAAGCGATGCAAGGGCATCTTCAAATAGTACATTCTTCTCCACTTCCACAAGCATTACATTATTCAAACTTAGTGCTTGCCTTTCTTCTATAGTGGAAGTAGCAACCACAATCATTTGATATTCCTTTTTCCATGATTGCCAATGATATAAACAATATCCACAAACTAAAATGACAATAACACTTAATAATCGTAAAATTTTTTTCATACATACCTCTTTCACTTATTATTAGTGTTGTAGAAAATAATCCTAAAAAAAACCAGAATTAACTGGTTTTAATAAGATTGAAGTTTGTTGAATAATGTCTGATATGTTTTATCCAATGATAAGGACATAAGAATAAGTGCATCTACTGATAGTTGCAATGCTGTCTGTATGTCAATTTCATTTCTAATAATCAATGAATGCTTATAACAAATACGACCAAGCTCCTCTTGCACCCCATAACATCCTACAGCACCATTTGTGTTAAAATGATTACATAGATTTTCGAGATCCAAAAACTGAGTAATTGAAAGTTCTTCATCATATAAAGAAATGTAGATTTGAAAAATAGAAACTTGATCTTGCACATCTTGTGGAACAGGTAAAAACATTGCCACAGCATCTATTGGCATATCTTCATATCCCAAAATTTTAAATTCAACAGATAATGGAATATCTGGTATTTCAACAATTTCAGTATTAAACCCCATAAGGTCTAAAGACAAGCCAAAACGTTGCAAATAATCAAAATCAGTATAGTTTCTTTCTTTAATCATGGTATTTTACCTCCTATTATTGAATCAGCTTCTTTACGTATTTTAACATATTAACCATTTATTTACAATTGTATATATATAAACAAAAAGGGACGATTGCCCCTTTAAATTTTGTTATGAATTGATTCCAATAACATTGTATTCATCTAATTCTTCTCTATTATTTTTCTTTTTTACTTTTTTAGCTTTAGGTTTGTAATGGGTACGAATCCATAACCATACATAAGGAGAAATATAAATACTTGATAAAGTACCTACAATTAATCCAATGAACATTGCAATATTGAAGATATAGATTGCACTTGAACCAATCATCAATAAAACAATTACTGGTAAGATTGTTGTGAATGAAGATAGAATAGAACGTAAAATCGTGTTATCTAAAGCTTTGTTAACAATTTCTTTATAGTCTTCTGCTTTTAAGTTTGGTTTATTGGTCTCAGCTAAAATCTCACGAATACGATCAAATACAACAATAGAGTTATTAATTGAATATCCAATAATCGCTAAAATCACAGATACAAGTTCAATATTTACTTCAATTCTAAAGATTGCAAAGAATGCTAATACAATAAATACATCATGCAACAAGGCAACAATACAACTAACTGCATAGTCCCATTTAAATCTCACAGTAATATAAAATAACATCACAACCCAAGCTAAGATTGATAAATTAAATGCATCTTCAACAAGGTCTTGCCCTACAACCGGTGTTACAACCGTATCATTTGGTTCTATACCATATTTTTCAAGGAAAACAGCTTTGATTACATCAAGGCTATCTAAATCTAATGAATCTTTTATGGTTACGGTTACTTCGCTATCACCAGAACTTGAATATTTACCATCTGTATATCCTAATAATTCCATCTCTGCTTGAACATCTTCTAAGACCACATCATATTCTGATGTAACCACAAGTTTAGTACCACTTGAAAAATCAATACCAAGATTCATAAATCCATTACCTTGGGCTGTATTGAAAATCATTAAACCAATCGCTAATACAATGATTGCACATGAAGCCATAATTTGTTTTTTAGCATCTTTCATAAAATCCATTTTTGCTATAGGTCCATCATAGAATGCTTCTTCCCCTTTAGTTAAATTAGGGATGCGATCTTCTCTTACGCCAAACCAAGATTTACGTTCACTTACTGTGCCAGAGTCAACAACACAGTTTAGTAAGAAGCGAGATACATATACATTCAATGCTAAGGTACAAACAACTGTAATCATTAGCATCGTTGCGAATCCTTTAACAGTACCTGTACCGAAAATATACATAATCAAAGCAGCTAATAAAGTGGTGAATTGAGCATCAAAAATCGTAGAGAATGACTGTGATTGCCCTAATTTACATGCCTTTTCAACAGTATAACCTGCATATAAACCCTCTTTAATACGTTCAAATGTAATAATATTCGCATCAACAGTCATCCCTACCCCTAATACTAAGGCAGCAATTCCTGTTAATGTAAATACAGCGCCCATACTACTATAAATAAAGAATACTGCAAATACATATAATGACAACATGATACTTGCGATAAGCCCTGGCAAACGATACATAGCAATCATAAAGATTACAATTAACGATAAACCTACAAATCCTGCAAATACAGTTGTTTCAAATGCTGTTACCCCAAACTCAGCACTAACAACATTACTACTGATTTCAGTCATTTGCACAGGTAAAGAACCTGAAGAAATTAAATCTGCTAATTCACGTGCTTCTTCTTCTGTAAAGCTGCCAGAAATGATGGCATCTCCATCAATTGCCGAAGAAACGCTTGCTACAGAAATGTACTTCGCTTCCTCGCCAGCTAAATATTTTTCATATTCTGCTGCATAGCTATCCCCTTCTTCATAGTCAAGCCATGTAACAATCATATTATAACCACTACTTTGTTCTGCTAAAGTTCCTGTAATTTCAGAAAACTTATCAGTATCTGCAATTTTTAAAGAAACAACCGCCGCTCCATTTTGATAGTCTAGCGATGCGCCTCCTTCTTCAATAATCGATGCATCTGCCAATAAATTGTCATTTACATCTCTAAAAGTTAAATTAGCTGTAGATGAAATCATACATTGAC
>JAWXUG010000139.1:0-4166 GCA_044432885.1 Erysipelotrichaceae bacterium
TTCCTGTTTGATCAATAACTGCTAGTTTACAACCTGTTCTGAAAGCAGGATCGACGCCTAAGATCACTTTCCCTTTAAGTGGTGCTTGCATAATTAATTTCTCTAAATTCAACGAAAAAATTTCTATTGATTTCTTATAAGCAACTTCTTTTAATTCCGCACGAACTTCACGTTCTACACTTGGAAAACAAAGTCTTTTCAACCCATCTTCACATGCTTTCTTAATATAAATAACACTTGCAGAATCTCTATTTCTTGTAACACCTCTTATAGCATAATTCATTAACCATTCTTGATCATACTCAAGAGTTACTTGTAATATTTTTAAACTTTCACCACGTTCAATTGCCATAATACGATGAGGTTGAACGCGTCTAATCTGTTCTTGAAATTCATAATACATTTTAAAGATGAATCCTTCATCCTGTGATCCTTTTTTCTGTTTTGTTTGAATCTTTCCATAGTTCAAGATAGATTCCTTAATCTTCCAACGTAAATCAGCTTTATCACTAACCATTTCAGCAATAATATCCATAGCTCCTTGTAAAGCATCTTCAACGCTACCTACTTCTTCATTAAGATACGCCATTGCCTTATTTTGAATATCATCAACCCTTGGCATTGATAATAGATAATCCGCAAGCCCTTGAAGTCCTTTTCGAATGGCTTCTGTGGCCCTTGTTTTTCTTTTTTGTTGATAAGGGCGATAGATATCCTCTACTTCACTCAATTTTACACATGCGTTCACTGCATCAATAATTTCTTGTGTGCATTTTCCTTGAGTTTCAATTAATTTCAATACATCTTCTTTTCTTTTTTCTAACTTAACTTGATAATCGTATTGCTTACTAATGTATAAGATTTGTTCTTCATCTAAGCCATGTGTCATTTCCTTACGATATCGTGCAATAAAAGGCACTGTATTACCCTCTTGTAATAGGGCTAAGGTATTTTTAACCTGATTAACTTCTATTTTTAAATCTGTTGCTATCGGTAAAATTAAATGTTCCATAAATCATCAATCTCCTAACATAAGCATTATATCAATAAAAAATAATTTATCAAAAGTAAAATTTAAAAAATTCAAGATTATATTTATGCTATAATAATAGAAGTTGGAGGATTATATTTTGAAAAATAAAACAACTTTATACTTAATGATTACAGCTGTAATTTTAACCATATGTATCGCAGTAGCAACCTTTATCTTACTAAGTGAACCAACACTAATCGTCCCTGATTTTGTGAATCAAAAAGTAAGTGTAGTAAGTGATTGGGCAGATGAGAATAATTTAAGTAGTGAGCAAGTTACCTATGAATATGTCTATGATGATGAAGTTGAAGTCAACTATGTCATTGCTCAAAGTATTGAAGCTGACCAAGAATTTAAAGATTTATTATCCATCACTGTCTCACGTGGACCAGATCCTGAATTTGAAGTTGAATTAATAGATTTTACAGACTTAAGTGAGGAAGAAATACGTGCCTTCTTTGATGAAAATTATTTTACAGATGTAACCTATGAATATACGCCTGATGAAGATATTGCACAAGGTTACTTTATTAAATTGAATATTGAAGAAACATTGGTGGCACGTAATACATTAATTGTTGTCACCTTATCTGCTGGAAGTGCAGAAGATGGTATAGAAATTACGATGCCAGATTTTACTAATAGCAGCAAAACTGAAATTGATGCTTGGGCACAAACAAACTACATCACCGTTAATTATACCTATGTGTACAGTAGTACCTATGCTGAAGGAAGTGTAATTAGCTTTTCTCCTGATGCTGATTCTACAATTATTACGGGTGGCTCAATAGAGGTAACCCTATCACTTGGAGCAGGCGTTACTTTAACTAATTTGGTTGGTTATAATATTGATGAAGCGATTGAGTGGATTGGAAGCAGTAATTTATATTATCAAAAAATTGAAATTTATAGTTCTAGTACTATTGGCAATATCACCTCGATGAGCCCTTCTTCAGGAAGCATTGTAGCTGAAGGAACCACCGTGACAATTTATGTTTCAGTAGGACTGGTACCTATTGATAACTATGTTGGCTTATCAAAAACATCATTTGATACATGGATTAACACAATGAACTTAAAATATAGCTCATCCGCATCCCTTACAGTATCCTATACTGAAGTAGAAAATGATTTAACAGCTGGATTAATTGTTAGTATGAGTTTTGATGGCAGCACCTATACATCTTCTTCTGAAAGTGGCAAATATGCTCAACCAGGAGATACAATTACCTTAGTTGTCTCTAAAGGCCCCTCTATTACTGTTACATCAAATACTAATATTACTGAGAGTGCATTTATCACCTATATAAATGGATTAGGATTAAATGCTGTAAAAGGTACATCTCAATACAGTGATAGTATTGCATCAGGCAATGTTATTTCTCATGATACAGGAACCTATTCAAGTGGCGGTTATGTAAACTATGTCGTATCCCTTGGTAGCTATTCTCCAAGTGCATCAGATTTTACTGGAAAATCAACTTCATCGATTACTTCAACCTTAACCAGTGCCAACAACCTAGGTGCAGGTGGTTGGACTTATAGTACATCGTCTGAAGAATATAGTGATACAGTAACAAGTGGTTTAACCTTTGACTGCTCAATTAGCAGTAAAGTGGTAAGTTGTAAAGTTTCTAAAGGAGAAGAACCTAAACCTGTAGAAGTTGCATCCTATGCGGGACAAAGTAAAACCGTATTTACAACATTCCTTGCCAATAACGGACTAACAGGAAGTTATACAAGCGCTTATAGTGATAGTGTTGCTGCAGGATATATTATTTCAAATGACACAGAATCATTTGAGATAGGCTCTACAGTTAACTATGTAGTGTCTTTAGGAAAACAAGTTACTGATGCCACCATTACAAACTTAGCACTAAAGATTAATGGATATACAGATGCTAGCACATCAAAGACTACGATAGAAACCTATTTAACAGGACTAGGCTTCACTAATGTAACCGTAGTAATTGTAGATAGTGATGTAGCCGTAGCACAAATTGTCGGTGATTATCCAGCTCCTGGAACTTATTCATTAGATACTGCATTTTATATAGAAATTTCTAATGGAAACGGATAGATATAAATCTAACTAAACTTCATCAAACGGATAACATTAAGTCATACCACATCTTATTGGATGTGGTTTTTTATAAGACGAATCATTAGCACCAAATTATATCAAAAAACCAAGCGAAATTAATCAACTTGGTTTTTCATACAATTAATTCATAATATTTCTTATTCACCCAATGAATCTACTAAATTATTAAATCCTGTAATATCCATAAGAATTTTACTACGATCGATACTTTTTGTAACTGTTAATGAAGCTAATGAATCACTTGATAGATAACTTGGTAAATCAATGGTAGCCTGTGATGTAAGATCAACAATAGAAATCAAATCATTAGACTGTAGAATCAAATAACCGACATACGTTCCATCTGTTAATTCGTTCATATCTATTTCAAATTCAAACCATGTATTGGTTAAATCGAAATCACCGCCAACTTCATTATTATTGTCCCAAGAAAAATCTTCACTTAATTCAGATAAACCCTCACTATGATAAGTGAAGACATCACCTGTAGTTGTATTAGCTAAGGAAAGTTTATAGCTAACTTCATCTTCATCAGAGAATGAAGCCTTCCAAATAATTGCACTTCCGTTTACTTTGAGTAAGGATGATTCTTCATCTAATGTTATGCTACTTATATAAGAGTAAGATTCTTTTACAGATGGCAAATCAGTTTCTGTATCTGGTAACATATAATTGGTAATTGATAAATCTAAACGATTAGAAATCGTATATTGTTTAGATAGTGAATAATAAGAAGTATCAACTGGTTTAAAGATTACATCATTAAATGTCGTCACTGTATAGATTTTCTTACTAAATTCTTGACCTTTAACCGTTGTATTGATAATAAAGGAATAGTTACCATTTCCTAAGTTAGATAGGTCTGCTTCCCCTTTATACCATCCATAACTATAATCCAAATAATGATTAAATCCACTAGATAAATCATAATCGCCTGTATGGCTTATTAAAGCGATTGTGTCTACTGTTTCATTGGTATCTGCGTTAATAATTTCTAATTCATGTTTAATCGATGATTCAGAGTTGTTA
>JAWXUG010000140.1:0-4127 GCA_044432885.1 Erysipelotrichaceae bacterium
TCTTAACCTTTGAACAAGTCATTAAACTATTATCTTCTTTTGATTTAAGCAATCCAACAGATTTAAGAAATCGTGTCGCTATAGAACTTATTTATGCTTGTGGACTACGCGTTTCTGAATTAAGTGACTTAAAGTGGTCAGATATTGATGATAAGGAAATGCTAATCTCTATTCTTGGAAAAGGGAAGAAAAGAAGAATTGTTCCTTTTTATCCTAATCTAAATAAATTATTAATACGATATCGTAAAGAATATTATGAAATTTATAAAGGTGAAGTAGACAATGTCATTATTAATCAAAAAGGACATTCAATGTCTGTGCGCTATATTCAACAAGTTTTACAAAAACAAGGGGTTCATGCCAACCTTACAGTTCAACTGCATCCCCATATGTTAAGACACTCTTTTGCCACTCATCTATTAGATAACGGAATGGATTTGCGAATGGTGCAAGAACTATTAGGACATGAAAACTTATCTACAACTCAAATTTATACCCATGTTAGTTTGGATCGCTTAAAAGAAGTTATTGAAAAAAGTCATCCACACCGAAAAAAATAACCCGTTTGGGCTATTTTAATTTGAAGCATTTAATGCATCTTGAGCAGCTTCGATGATTGCATTTGAAGTCATTGTAGCTCCACTCACTACATCTACATTAGGAGTATCGTATTCAACAATCATCTTAGGAATTTCTGCTAACGCATCACTTGCTACATCAGCGGTCTCTGCATTTTCTAAAACAATGACTGTAGCGATTTCTCCATTGATTACTTCTACTGATACAATTAATTCACCACCATATCCTGTAGCGCTACCTTCAAAGGTACCATCAGTGTAGTAAGTTGTCATATCCTCATCCATATCATCTGTTTCAGGACAAGTAGGGCAAGTAGGACATGGAGTAGGGGTTGGTGTGGTGGTTACGGTGTTAGATGTTGATGTACAACCAACAAGAGCGATGGATAAAAATAAAGTTAAAAGTAATTTTTTCATATCTTCTCCTTGCGAGGTCTTCCTCATTGCCTATTTTAGCATAGCTATTTTACTGTGCAAGTGATGTGTTCAGCTACATTTAGCTAGATATCCATAAAAATGATGGAATTAGCTTGTATCTATTTATATTTTATGATAAATTATTAAGTGGCTATTTAGCTATTACGCACATCATGAATTCATTGATTCCGTGCTCATTAGAGTTATCAATGTTAGAAATGATGGAGGAAACAAACGGAAAGGTGGACAAAAAATGTCAGTTGTTTCAATTAAAAGATTATTAGAAAATGGGGTTCACTTCGGACACCAAACACGTAGATGGGATCCTAAATGTAAACCATTTATCTACGCAGCTAAGGGTGGGGTATATATTATTGACCTTGCTAAAACTCAAACTAAGTTAGATGAGGCTTATGATGCGTTAAAAGCAATCGCTGAAAATGGCGGTAAAGTACTTTTTGTTGGTACTAAAAAACAATCACAAGTAGCAGTTATGAACGAAGCTTTACGTTCAGGAAATTTCTATGTTAACCAAAGATGGTTAGGTGGAATTTTAACTAACTTCAGAACTATTCAAAAAAGAATCAAACGTTTAATCGAAATCGAAGAAATGGAAGCATCAGGAGCAATCAATGTTTACCCTAAAAAAGAAATCGCTATTATTCGTAAAGAAGCTCAAAGGCTTGAAAATTTCTTAGGCGGAATTAAAGAAATGAAAAAACTTCCTAATGCATTAGTGGTTGTAGATCCAAAAGAAGAACACAATGCAGTAGCAGAAGCAAAAAAATTAGGTATTCCTGTATTCGGTTTAGTAGATACTAACTGTGATCCAGCTTTAGTTGATTATCCAATTCCTGCAAACGATGATGCAGTTAAATCAATCAACTTATTAATGAAAGTTTTAGCTGATGCAGTTGTAGAAACAAAAGCTGGAATCTTAGAAGAAGCTTTCCAAGAAGATCCAGAAGCTAAAGACATTACAATGTCAGATGTTATCTTAAGTGTTGAAAGATACTATGAAGAAAATGAAAAACGTCGTCGTCAAAGAGAAGAACGTCGTCCTAGAAATAACCGTTACAATTCAGAAAGACGTGTTATTAACAAACGTGATGATAGAAGACCAGCTCAACATACACAAGGTCAAAATCAACCACAACCACAAGCACAAACTGCAGCACCAGCTGCTAAGGGGGAAAATGCATAATGGCTACAATTACTGCTTCATTAGTTAAAGAACTACGCGATCAAACAAGCGCTGGGATGATGGATTGTAAAAAAGCATTAACTGAATGTGATGGAGATATGGCTAAAGCTATTGACTGGTTAAGAGAAAAAGGAATCGCTAAAGCTGCTAAAAAAGCTGGACGTATTGCTGCTGAAGGGCTAACAAATGTTGTTGTAAGTGGAAATACTGCTTTAGTTGTTGAAATTAACTCAGAAACAGACTTCGTTGCTAAAAACGAACAATTCTTAACTTTAATTGATACTGTATCAAATGCTTTACTAGCAAATGACGTTACTACAGTTGAAGAAGCTGTATCACTTGTTGTTGATGGAAAAACAATCGACAGCCTATTAATTGAAGCGACTGCTACAATTGGAGAAAAAATCACTTTAAGACGTTTTATTAAATTAACTAAAACAGAGGCTGATATTTTCGGTTCTTACAAACATATGGGTGGAAAAATTTCTGCATGTGCTGTATTAACAGGAACAAGTGATGAAGTCATTGCTAAAGATATGGCAATGCAAGTAGCTTCAATGAATCCTACTTACGTATCACAAGATGCAATGCCTGAAGATATGATTGAACATGAAAAATCAATTCAATTTGAAATCCTTAAAAATGATGAAACTTTATCAAGTAAACCAGAAAACGTACTACAAGGTATCTTAAAAGGACGTTTAAGCAAAGCTTTACAAGATATGAGTTTAGTAGACCAAGTATTCTTTAAAAATCCTGATCATAAATGTGGTCAAGTGTTAAAAGAAGCAAATACAAGTGTCTCTTCATTTGTACGTTATGAAGTTGGTGAAGGAATCGAAAAACGTGTAGAAAACTTTGCTGATGAAGTAATGAAAGTTGTTGGATAATCATATTTTTAAATTAAAAACAAAGCATATCTATGAAAATAGATATGCTTTTTTATCTTATAAACAAATATATTGTATATAACAGGTAACTAAAAACCATAATACAACCCATCATTTTGGATAGTTTATGATGTTTGGCTGCAAAATAAAGTAAAATAGTTATGATTAGTAGCAGGAAAGTATCAACTATTGCCGTATTTAAAATAGGAATTGGATTTAAAAGACAAGTTACAGCTAAAACACATAATAAATTAATTAAGTTTGATCCTATTACATTACCAATAGCAATACCATATTCCTTTTTATTTGTCGCTACAAGAGATGTTACAAGCTCTGGCAAGGAGGTTCCAATTGATATAATTGTTAGTCCAATAAAGGTTTCAGATAAATTAAAACTTTCAGCTATTTTTATGGCAGCTTTAACACTAATATCACTTCCTAATTCAATAAGGATAAAACCCATTATCATATATAAGATGATTTTTATTACTGGTGTTTTAATTGTACTTTCTGTTTCACTATCATCTTTTGATGTTTTTATTTGATTGAAAGTTAATATAATTAAACCCAAAAGTAATAAAAGGGCATTTAATCTTGAAAGAGAGTGATCAAATATAATCATTGCAAATACCACTATAGTAGTAATAATTGATGCAGGCCAATCTCTTTTTAATACTTCTTCATCAGTCTGTAATGGGTTAATAAGACAACACAATCCAAGAACAACTAGCAAGTTAAATATGTTAGAACCCAATACATTTCCAAGCGCAATTTCATTTACTTCTTTTAATCCTGCTGTGATACTAACGGCTAATTCTGGAGATGAAGTTCCAAATGCGACAATTGTTAGACCGATAATAAGGGAAGATATACCAAGTTTTTTTGCTAAAGTGCTTGATACACTCACAAAAATATGCGCCCCATAAACTAGTTGTGTGAAGCCAAATGTTAATTGAATAAGTAAAATCATACATTCTCCTTCTAAATGTACAAAAAACGAGACATTTATTGTACATTAACAATAAATGTCTCGCTACT
>JAWXUG010000141.1:0-4115 GCA_044432885.1 Erysipelotrichaceae bacterium
TGAAGAAGGCTGTTTTTTGATGATGTGTTGGATTGCCATGAATGGTATTTTACCTGTCAATGTGAAAATGGGCAGTAAAGTTGGCATCTTTGGGCTTGGTAATTTAGGGTTAATTTTATCGCTTTTATATAAAGCAGCAAATTGTGAGGTCTATGCCATTGACCCAGTATCTTCTAGGGGAGAAAGAGCTAGAAAAATGGGCATTGACCATGTGATTGATGCACCGATTCATGCACAAAAACAAGCAATCCAAGAAGCAACAAATCATCATGGATTTGATATTGTCATTGATGCATCAGGGGTTTCAGGTTGTATTGCATCGTGCATTGACAGTGCTGCTGATTTTGCACAAGTTGTCTTGCTAGGCTCACCAAGGGTTGCCCATGAAATGGATGTAACTCCAGTGTTTAATCAAATTCACATGAAGATGTTACAGGTGATTGGGGCAATGAATAGACGTTATCCATTTTTCCCTGAAACAGGGTCAAATGAATCGATGATAAAGTATTTAGCTGTACTTGAAAAAATGTTAAATGATAAAGTCATTGATGTGAGTCATTTTGTTTCACATCGCATTAAACCAGAAGAGATGCTGTCAGCGTATGATGGATTAATGAATGATAAAGAACATTATCTAGGCGTAATGATTGATTGGCAATCATAGAAAAATCAATCATGGCTGAGATAAAAGATAAGCTGAGGGTATTGTCATCTTTAGCAAGAATTTTGAATCAAAAACAGATTACTTGGGCTGTAGGTGCATCTGTAATGTTATATTTAAGAGGGGTCACAGATCATTTTAATGATATCGATTTATTGATAGATGAAAAAGATGTAGCCACATTAACAGAGGAATTCACTAAAATAGGAACACTAATAAAACCAAATATTAATGATCAATACCAAAGTAAGTATTTTTTAGAATTTGTTGTCGATGAAGTCGAGGTAGATGTCATTGCAGGTTTTGTGATTAATTATCATGGGATAGCTTATGATTGCCCACTGAAGCCTTCACAAATTGATAAAAAGTGTATGGTCAATGAACAAGAGATCCCATTACACGCTTTATCTGTGTGGAGGAAGTATTATCGATTGATGGAAAGAGCATCGAAAGTAGAGATGATAGATCAGTACGTAAAAAATTATCCTTTAGGTTTAAAACAGGGAACAGTGTCTCTTTTAAGCCATCAAGATGAGTGGGTTTGTAGTGCAGCTTGTGTCATTGAGCAGTTATGGCAACTATTAAAAGGGATAGCCTTAGATATTGAACATGTAGGGAGTACTTCTATTTCAAGTATTTCTGCTAAACCGATTATTGATCTAGCAGTAAAGTTAAAGGATTTTGACAAACTAGAATCCATCATTATAGCGATGCAAGAGGCTGGTTATCTTTATCGAGGTTCAGATATTGAAGGGCAATGTTTGTTTGTGCTAGGAAGTGATGAGGAGCATACCCGAAGTCATCATATTCATTTTGTGCTTGAAACAGAAGAAGCATGGGAAAATTATTTGAATTTTAAAGACTATTTGAATACCCATGAGGATAAAGCAAAAGTGTATGATGATTTGAAAAGGAAACTAGCTACACAATTTGCCAATGATCGAATTGAATATACTAATGGAAAAGAAGAGTTAATAAAGCAAATTTTACAAGAAGCAATAATGTGGCGTTTAAGCATGGAGGGGGATAGAAATGCAATCACGAATAATGAGGGTACAAAAGAGTTTAAGTATTGAGAAATTGAGTGAAAAAATCTATGAAATTGGTTTAAGTGTTGAGGTGAAAACTGAGAAAGTTGGACAACTTACCCATCTTTTAGTGGAAAAGTATTATATGCGTAATAGTAATGTTGCTTGTTGTAGCATCAGTATTTACTCGCATTCTGCAATTGACCATGATGTGATTGTGATGTCAGGTGGTTCATCACAGGGTAGTTTAATTAAAATATCATGGGGTGCTGATGAAGAATTTATTGATGATGTATGTCGTGCTATTGAAGCATTATAAAAGATTGCTGTAATAATAAAAAATAGAGAAACATTTGCTTTGCGCAGGTTTCTCTATTTTTATCGTATTTTTAATGATATGGAGCGATGTGGTCTGCTTTGGATTCAAATTCTTTTATAATAGATATTTTGTTACAGTTTGTAAATTCAATCAAAGAAACACCATCAAACCCATGAATGACTTCACCTTGTTTTTCTTTGAAAAACCATTCAACAACGCTTACTGATTCTGTATGAATAATACGTTTGATGGTCCACTCGAGTACTATTTGTTTTTTCAGCATGTCGTTTATCCATAAATGAATCTCACTCAAACTAAAATATTCTGGTCCATAACATTCGCTATAATAGGTGTTTTCATCAAAAATATATTCTAAATTAGAAAAATCACGTATTATCCACATATTGAAATATTGATGAATGGCATCCTCCTTTATTTTATTTGTCATTTTCTTGTCCTTTCTTAGTTGATTCGAAAATAGTCATTGGGATTAATTTCATTAGCTTTTTTGCCTTTGTTAGATCATACGTTTTGTCTGTTGATAAAATGTCCACAAAAGGCGTTTTGAACCCTGCTTTGATGCCAGTATGAATAAATCCGTTTTTTTGATAAAATGCAAGTCTTTTTACACGCTGTTCATAATTTGTAGCTGAAGTATCATCCATTGTTTCAATTAACAAAGTAATTGATTTATGAGGATATTTGTTAAATAATATTTGGAGTAGTTTTGAGCCATATCCTTTAGATTGTATCTTGTCATTGACTGCAATATAGATAACAAATAATGTATCTTTAGTATCTATTGTAAATAACACACCTACAAACATATCGTCATCATAGTAGGATTTGAATTCGTATTTTTTCATAACACTGAGTAAATTTATAATCCATAATGGTATGAGTTCATCTTTTGGAAATGCTCTAGCCATAAATGCTTTGATTTCCTTGTAATCATCAAGTTTTCTACTCACTTTTTTTTCAATTAATTGGTTTTTATCTTCTTTATACACCATAACTAGTTCACCCATTGGATCTACCTGATTGGTGAATGTAAAGCCTAGTGTTTCATATAGCGAGATAGCAGATAAATTGTCGTCATGAACGGATAAGTAAATTTCATTTTTATGATAATCATTAAGCATCTTTTTTATAATTAAGTGCATAGCATGTTTGCCAAAGCCTTTACCTTGGTAGTGTTCATCTATCATAAAACGGTCAAGCCAAAGTTTAGTGTCATTGATGTATGCTGCATCACCCAATCCGTGCATAGCAAAACCAATAAGAGTCTCGCTTAAAAAAATACCATAAAAATTCCATTCCATGTCATAGGCATTATTTAGCGCATCATGTAGACACCTTTTAGAGCTTTCGATAAATCCGTATTGTTGTGAAGACACTGATAAAAGTAAAATTTGCTTCTAATCTTTTTTGGGAAGGATTTTAATTTGTAGCAAATTGTTTTTAGACATTTTTCAACTCCTATTTTAATAATCAATATTTAAATTATTGTTCATATTCATGTGAACTATATAAGTGCGACGTCGCAGTTGGCTTTTAAACCCTTTATTTTATATAAGTCACAACTTTCTTGTCTTTAGAGTCCATAATTGACTTTTCCTTTACTAAAGTAGTAAATCGAAAGTATACATGCCATAAGCTCTGCTAAAGGAACCGCAAGCCATACGCCATTTAGGTGTAAGAAATAGGGTAAAAGCACAAGGAATCCTACTAAAAAAACTAAGGTTCTAGTAAGTGATAAAATTGCTGAAATCTTGCCATTTGATAAAGCGGTAAACATTGCTGACATAAATACGTTGACACCCATGAATAGATAAGCAATAGAGAATATTTTTAGTCCATTCACCGCCATTGCGAATGTATCACTTGATCTATTGATAAATATTGAAATTGCAAACTCACCAAATAATAATGAAAAGGCAATTACTAAGGCGGATACTATTGCAGTAAATTTAAAGCTGATATTTAATACATTGTTTAAACCTTTCGTATCATTTGCTCCATATTTATAACTAATAATTGGCGCAACACCCATTGCATATCCAAAGTAAATGGACGTTTGTAGCAATTGAATATATAAAATCACACT
>JAWXUG010000142.1:0-4057 GCA_044432885.1 Erysipelotrichaceae bacterium
CCATTCCAGCAGCTAAAAAGACCATATCCGCACCTTGCATAGCTTTTCTGATTTCTTCTTCACTTTCAAGTGCAGCTTTTTTTCCGATTTCAGGATTTGAGCCAGCACCTAATCCTTTTGTAATATTTTGTCCTAAAATAATACGATTCGATACGTTAGATGAATCAAGAACTTGCATGTCTGTATTACATACATAAAATTCTACACCTTGAACGTTTTCACTAACCATACGGTTAACCGCATTACATCCAGCTCCTCCGATACCAAAAACCTTAATAACTGCCTTTTGGTTATACATTAAATCACTCATATTCTACGACCTCTTTTCCTTCTCAAAAATATTTTTAAATTTAGATGTAATGGTATGATCTTCCATTACAGCTTCATCAACTTTATTGATTTGCATTTCTTGTTGAAACTTTAATAAATCTAATGAACAAGCCAATGTCCCCTTTATCTTAGCTAAATCTTTATAAGCATATAAACAGCCCATAACTGCGGCAAGGCTTCCATATCTTACGCCTAATGTTTCAGGTATATAATTTTGTACATTAATCGATAATAACTTATTTAAATAATAATTAAAGCCTTGAAGCTCAGCACCTTCACCACTTATTTCAATTGATAGTCCTGCATCATCCATCATTGCTTCTGCAGCTTCCTTAATCAGTGAAACGGTTTCGTTTAATTCAGGTAAGATAGCTTCAAAAATATCTTCTTCACTCAAAGTATGTGTATGGCTCGCTTTAGACCAGATATATACTGGTGATTTTTTATGCAATGTCTTATCTAAGGCTACGTTATATTTAATTAATCTAGCAGCCGTTTGTTGATCTATTTCATATTTTTCACTCAATCGATTAAACCAAGCAGATAATCCACTATCAATAATTTTGCTCGTTAATAGACGTCCATTGGATACAAGCGAAAAAGTTATTGTTTCTCGTTCAAACTTAATCAGCAATACTTTGTTACCTAAGGTTCTTTCGAAAATATTCGCTTCTTTACATAAAGCAAAATTATCAAAGAAAATATCTAAGATTTCAAGCCCTGAAGCCTCAATCATTTTTACATAATGAAAACATACATCACGATCCCCACTTAACAAATCTACATCTAAAAATAGCTCATCAACTTTTTCATTAAGCGGCATTTTTCTTGTGCTAATGCCATCACAATAATACTTGCTAATCATTGTATTGACAAGAATCTTTTTTGGTTGTGTAAAAGACTTTGTGGCTTTAGTTATAGTATGAAAAATATCTATCGTAGTTACACGTCCACCACTTTCCTCTAAATCTGCTTTCACACGTAAAGGGAATCTTGTAAAACCAATTGATGGCACACACAATAAAACTCGTTGTATCTGTACTCCAATACAACGTGAGGCATTATTTACGGCTTTTTTTATTGCTTCAACTACTAAGTGTTCACTTTCGTAAACATTTACATACCCTTCTTTACAAAGGACACGTTCAACTTTGATAATATTAAAACGTCCATTAAAGGATTCAGCAACGACAAGGCGTACTTCACCACCATTAATTTCTATAGCTGCAAATACTTGCTTATCCATAATAAATACTCCTTATAATCTATTAATATGATATCATTTTAGCAACTATAAATAAAGCATTACTCATCATTTTCAAGGAATTCAAATCATTTAGCATTTATAAACGATACACTTTCTTTTAAAATAAAGAGAATCGATAAAATATTCCATGAAAAGTAAATGAAATGAAAATTTTGCACTTGCATTTCATATCGCTTCATGGTATATTAAATGGGCACGAAATAAATAAAAAATGGAAGGGGGTTTACGGTATGTCAAAAGTATGCGCTGTAACCGGTAAAAAAGCCTTATCAGGAAATAAACGTTCTCACTCACTTCACGCAACTCGTCGTAAGTGGAATGTAAATCTTCAAAAAGTTAAAGTTATGGTAGATGGGAAACCACAAAAGATCCGTATTTCTGCCCGTGCTTTAAAAACTTTAAAGGCTCAACAAAAAGTAGCATAAAATAAAAGACGATTGACGTCTTTTTTTTATTTATTCATCTTTACTCATAATACATATAATATCTTGATCACACTCAATATATGCTTTATTTTCTATAAATTGATTTGAAATCGCTAAGCTATCATAAGCTTTTAATAACTGATGATTTAAAGGATATTTGACCCCTTTTAAGCTTAAATGGGTATCTTGATAAAAAAAGAAAGAAAGATAAGTATATCCTTCACTTAAAAGTTGATGACACCCTTTTTTTAATTTTATCACCTTATTCAATGAATCCATTAAAATCAATGAATCATAATGATATAAAAGATTAAAATTAGCTAACGTATGATCAAAACGTCCTTGTAACCCACCATATAATACAATGGTATCATAACCTTGTTTAATCGTTTCCTGTATTGCAAGAGATGTATCTGTATCATCTTTTTCACTTGGATAAGACAACATCATAGGACAAGCTTGTTTAATTTGTTCAACTTCACTTTTTGTACAACTATCAAAATCCCCTACACATAAAATCGGCACAATACCCTTATTTAATAAATGGATGCTTCCTTTATCGACCCCAATATAAGCATCATGTTGCTCAAAATTATCTGCTAAAGGCAATATCAATCCTACAGAGCGACTCATAATAATAAATTGATATTGTGTTCAATATCTCCTTTAAATACAAAACTACCAGCGACAACTACATTTACACCAGCTTCTTTTACCTTTACAGCAGTCTTCTCATTTATACCACCATCTACTTCAACTAAATAATTTAAATCTAATTCTTTTTTCCATTGTGCTAAACTACTAATTTTTAAAAGTGAATCTTCAATAAAGGATTGGCCACCAAAACCTGGCTCAACAGACATCACCAACACTAAATCAATATTTTTCAAATAAGGTTTAATCTTTTCAACAGAAGTATTTGGTTTGATTGATATTCCTGCTTTTGCTTTTTTTCGATGAATCAAATCAATAAGCTCATCAATTTGATTTTCTTTAACTGCCTCATAATGAAAGGTAATCATATCTGCCCCAGCATCAATAAAAATAGGTGCAAAGAAAAATGGGTCTTCCACCATGATATGAACATCCATAAATAATGAAGAAACCTTCTTCATCCCTTTCAAGATGTCCGGTCCAAAAGTTAAGTTAGGCACAAAATGCCCATCCATTACATCAAAGTGTAACCATTTAGCCTTAGAATGATTTAAAATATCCATTTGTTTATCAAATTGACTATAATCAAGTGATAATATTGAAGGTGCAACAATCATTTTTTATTCTCCTTTATAAGTTCAATTACTTTTAAATAATTTTCATATCTTATTTGCGAAACCCTTCCCTCTTGAACAGCTTTTTTCACTGCACATTTAGGCTCATTAATGTGGTGACAATCATTAAAGTAACACTCTTGAATATATGGTTGAAAATCTAATATGCTATTTTTTAACTGATCGATATCCAACAAGTTCAAATCAAGTGCTGAAAACCCTGGAGTATCGGCTATAAACCCATCGTAATAGCGATATAATTGACTATGACGAGTCGTATGTTTTCCTCGATTTAAAGCTTTAGAAATTACTTGGGTACTTAAATTTAAGCTTGGATCAATCAAATTCATTAAGCTACTTTTACCAACACCACTTTGCCCAATTAAGGTAGTAACCTTATCTTTCATTAAACGGATGATTTCATGATTTAACGTATATTTATCACATAACACTACTTCATATCCACTTTTTTTATAATCCTCAATTAGTGGATAAATCGGATCATTTTCACTTGCTAAATCCATCTTTGTAATACAAATAATCGGTTTAATATGTTCCATTTGACAAAAGAAACTCAATCGATCAACAAGTGCACTAGAAAAATCCGGTTCATGACACGACATAACAACCAACGCTTGATCGATATTAGCGACAGGTGGTCTTACGAGTTCATTATTTCTTGGATAAATTGATTCAATCCCATATAAATCATCGAATTGTTCAAATTCTACATAGTCTCCCACCTTAGGCTTTTGAGCTAATCTTAA
>JAWXUG010000143.1:0-3971 GCA_044432885.1 Erysipelotrichaceae bacterium
GATGAAACCAGATACATCTATGAGACGAATACCATCGGCATAGAAAATAAGCACTATAATGTAGATGATATTATAGAAACTGTAAATCATTTTCGTTGTATAGACTACATCATAGATAATATTGACAAGGTAGTTACCCAAAAGATGTTAAAGGAACTACACCTCATACTAAAGACAGGTACTTCTGATAGTCGACAAGCTTGGTTTGCAGTTGGTGACTATAAAAAACTTCCAAATGAAGTTGGAGGTATGGAAACAGCAAGTCCAGAAAACGTTGCTGAGAAACTCAACGATCTTCTAAAAAAATATAAAGAATTAAGCACTCCAACATTTGATGAACTTCTTGATTTTCATGTGCAATTCGAAAGAATTCACCCGTTTCAAGATGGTAATGGTAGAATTGGCCGATTAATCCTATTTAAAGAATGTCTAAAGCGCGACATCGTTCCATTTATTATTACCGATGAAGTCAAAATGCTCTATTATCGCGGTTTATCTGTATGGAATAGCGAAAAGGGTTACCTTCGTGATACTTGTCTTACTACGCAAGATACTATGAAGAAATACCTTGACTATTTTAAAGTCAAATATCCTGAATAATCATTCGTAGTTTCTAGATCTCTGTATTGTTTTCATCGTATATTTAACTTTGTGTGGTTTTATCTAATTTTTATTTCAGAGTTCTATGAAATCAGACTATAGTAGCGTTCCCATCCTAATTTTTTTTATAATAATCGATTAATGCCTGTGTGCCAAGTTCTCCTTGATTTTTAGCGATCATTTGTTGATAATGTTCAATGGTTTCTTTTAGAATTGGCAAATCCAAAGAGTGTTGCATGGCTTCATTATTTGCAAGATTCATATCTTTCACAAAGTGTTTGATAAAGAAACCGGGCGCATAATCTTCCTGGATCATCTTAGGCCCGTTGTTGCTCATTTGCCAACTTCCAGCAGCTCCTTTTGATATCGCGTCTAATAAGGTATTCGCATCAAGACCCATCGTTTGTGCATAAATTAAAGCTTCACTTAAACCTGAAATACAGCCTGCTATGGCAATTTGATTGGCCATTTTAGTATGTTGTCCCATTCCAGATTCACCACAATAGACAATATTGGTACCCATTGCTTCAAAAAGTGGCATAGCTTCTTGATAGGTATTTTTGTCTCCACCTACCATAATCGAAAGTGTAGCTAATTTAGCACCTATGTCACCACCTGATACCGGTGCATCTAATAAAGAAATGCCTTTTGTTTTTGCTAGTTTGTATAAGTCAGTTGCTAATTGAGGACTTGAAGTGGTCATATCTATCGCAATGCTTCCTTTTGAAGCACAAGCGATGATTTTTTGAAATACTTCTTCTACATCTTGTGGCATGCCTACAATGGCGATATTCACATCTGTGTCTTCACAACATGCTTCAACGCTACTACAAATGGTAGCTCCAAATTGAGCAAGCGGCTGTGCTTTCTCCAAGGTACGATTATATACATTTACTTTATAGCCTTTATCTAATAGATTTTTAGCCATTGAAAATCCCATAACACCTATTCCAATAAATCCTATTTTCATCTATGAATCCTCCTGTATTGTATTTATTATAGCATTTTCAATTCTTAATGATGATTGTTATTGCGAAACTGTAAATAATCCTTGTAATTCATTGGATTAAATGCTACAATTTGTAAGCTTTTAGTCTAGGTTGCGCGATTCCTCATCGACATACTTGGATTAATAGGACAAAAGAAAGAAAGAGGAATTAACAATGTTATCAAAACAAGAAAAAACAGCTATTATGCAAAAACATGCTAGATTTGAAGGAGATACAGGTTCTGTTGAAGTACAAGTTGCTGTATTAACTGCTCAAATCAACCGTTTAACTGAACATTTAAAAGTACACAAGAAAGATTATCATTCAACACGTGGATTAATGAAAATGGTTGGACGTAGAAGAAGCTTCATGACTTACTTAAGAAATAACGATGTAAATCGTTACCGTGATCTTGTTGCAGCTTTAGGTTTAAGAAAATAGTTTTGTTAAAGACGTTCGTAAGAATGTCTTTTTTCTTTGGTAAAGAGCATATTAGTTGTAGTGTTTAAAGCTATCCGTATAATAAATGTATGGAGGTAAAAAGATGAAAAAATTAATATTTTATATATGTCCACATTGTAAAAATGTGGTGATTAAATTACATGATGCAGGGGTGCCATTAGTTTGTTGTGGTAAGGTGATGGATGAGTTAGTTGCCAACACGACAGATGGAGCAACTGAAAAACATGTACCTCAAGTACATATTGAAGGAAATAAAGTAGAAGTTCAGGTAGGCAGTGTCCTTCACCCAAGTCTTCAAGAACACCACATTGAATTTATTGTTGTTGAAACAGAGAATGGATTCAGTGTTCATTATTTGAATCCAACAGATGTTCCACAAGCTAGTTTTTTGGTAAATGAAAAAGTCATTGCTGTGTATGAATATTGTAATCTGCATGGATTATGGAAAACCCTTGTATAAGCGTCAATATAAGAGAAGATAGGCCATTTATTAGGCTTATCTTTTTATTTTTGATAAAGAATGGAAGTTTTGTATATTTTATACTTTTATTTGTGGTAGAATAGATGAGAAAAAATAGGAGAAAAATAAATGACTAAAGAGGTATTTAGTATAGCGTTTTGTGGTAAAACGCTAAGTGTTGAAACAGGAGAAATTGCTAAGCAAGCCGGTGGCTCTGTATTGGTAAGATATGAAGATACAGTCGTGCTATCAGCAGCAACTGCATCTCATCAAGCGAAAGATATTGATTTCTTTCCATTAACCGTAACATACGAAGAAAAATTATATTCAGTAGGAAAAATTCCTGGTGGATTTTTAAGACGTGAGGGAAGACCTTCAGAACATGCAACATTGACTGCACGTTTAATTGACCGTCCAATCCGTCCATTATTTGCAGAAGGATTCAGAAATGAAGTGCAAGTAGTTAATACAGTTTTATCAACAGATAAAGATGTAAGTACTGAGATGGCTGCAATGTTTGGGGCATCGCTTTCATTATGTGTATCAGATATTCCATTTAATGGTCCAATCGCAGGAGTGATTGTGGGACGTGTAAATGGGGAATATGTGATTAATCCATCTGTAGAACAAATGGAATTAAGTGATATTAACTTAACTGTAGCAGGAACAAAACATGCTATCAACATGGTTGAAGCGGGTGCTAAAGAAGTAAGTGAAGAAGCAATGCTTGAAGCATTGATGTTTGGACATAAACATATTATTGAATTATGTGAATTCCAAGAAAATATTATGGCTAAAGTGGCTAAGCCAAAAATGGAAATTTCATTATACGAATTAGATGAAAATATCAAAAATGAAATTAACGAATTAGCAAAATCACGCTTAGAAGCAGCAGTAAGCATTAAATTAAAATTAGATCGTTACCGTACGATTGATGAAATCACGGATGAAATGGCAGACTTATTTGAATCACGTGAATATGCAAGCGAAAAAGAAAAAGCAAAGGCTGTTAAACAATCTCGTGCTTATTGTGATGAAATTGTAGCCAATGAAGTGCGTCGTTTAATTTCCGTTGAAAAAATTAGACCTGATGGACGTGCAACAGATGAAATTAGACCATTAAACTCACAAGTAGACTTATTGCCAAGAGTTCATGGTTCAGCGTTATTTACACGTGGTGAAACACAAGTATTGTCAGTGACTACCTTAGGGGCATTAGCTGATAACCAATTAATTGATGATTTAACAGAAGTGGATGAAAAACGCTTCATGCATCATTACAATTTCCCACCTTATTCAGTAGGTGAGGTAGGACGTATGGGAAATCCTGGACGTCGTGAAATTGGACATGGTGCTTTAGGTGAGCGTGCATTAGCACAAGTATTACCTAGTGTTGAAGACTTCCCTTATGCGATTCGGGTGGTTGCTGAAGTATTAGAATCAAATGGTTCTTCTTCACA
>JAWXUG010000144.1:0-3943 GCA_044432885.1 Erysipelotrichaceae bacterium
GAATGTATTTTATTAAATTACACAATGATAAAAAAATATCGATCAATCAATGATTGTCAAAGTGAAGTTACTTTTTATGATCAAACTAGCATCACGATAGATGTCAATATACGAATCATCCGTAAGCAAATGAACCGTGTAAAAAGCTTTTTAAATGATTATCAAAATGTTCATTTTAATCAAGATGCTTATGCTATAATAGGCTAGGGTGATAAGATGGATATAATGATTTATTTATTATGTGGATTAATTTTAATTTTTATTATTTTATTAGTTTGCATTTTATACATGCTCAAAACAAACCAAAATAAAAATGATGATTATGCGAAGCAACAAGCCTATCAATCACAACTTTTACAATTGGAAACGATTGAAAAAAGGTTGCAGTCTAACATGGCAGAGCAAAACCATAAGACTAATCTTTTAATTCATTCAATGATGGAAAGATTTGGTAAACTTGATCAAAGCCAATCGCAGTTAATGGAAGTATCTAAAGAGTTAGTGAGTTTACAAAACCTTTTAAGTGATAAAAAAACGAGAGGCACCTTTGGAGAAGTCCAGTTAAAGGCAGCTTTAAGTAATTTATTTGAAGATAATCAACATATCTATAAACTACAGTATCGACTTAGTAATGGCAGCATTGTAGATTGTGCTATCATGGGTATGCAAAACAATAAAGTTTTATCTGTTGATTCAAAGTTTCCTTTAGAAAATTTCAATCGTATATTTGATGAAGAACTAAGCAAAAATGAACAAATGCTCTATCAAAGAGCTTTTAAAAAGGATGTGATCAAGCATATCGATGACATCCATTACAAATATATACTTGAAGAAGAAACAACGCCCATTGCTTTTATGTTTGTACCTGCTGAATCTATTGTTAGCTACTTATATAATCAAATGGATGATATTATCCAATATAGTTACAAAAAAGGTGTATTCATTGTTTCATTAACGACATTAATGGCTTATATACAAGTTGTTCAATCGCTTTATATCGATCATAAAAGAAGTTTAAAAATGAATGAGATACAGGAAGAATATATGCGTTTAGCTACTGAGTTTTTAAGATTTAAAGAACGCTATACGCTTATTTTAAAAGATTTTGATAAACTATCTCAAGACATTAGAAATACAGATATTACAATGAATAAATTAGTTACGCGTTTTGAACGTATTCAAGAGGTTAAATTAGATGAAAATGAATAAAGAAGATATCAAAAGAATTAGTGTTGTACTATTGTCTGCATTTATCTATGCATTAAATGTAAAAGTATTTGTTGAGGGAGGAAATCTCTTTCCAGGAGGTTTTTCTGGTATTTCTTTGTTATTTACCAAGACAATGTCTGTATTCTTTAATATTGAAATTGCTTTTGGCTATATCTATGTGTTCTTAAATATCATTGTCATTGGCTTTGTTTATCGTTTTATTGGTAAAAAATTTATGATGTATTCAATGATTCATATTTTTGCTACTAGTTTTTTTTCTCTTATATTGCCAAGCTTTCCAATTACAGATGATTTGTTATTAATCTCTGTATTTGGTGGAATCATTAATGGAATCGCCATTGTATTAAGTTTGCGAGTAGGGGCTTCTAGTGGTGGAACAGACTTTATTGCGATTTATACTTCCAATAAGTACCGTATCCAAAGCTGGCAATATGTGATGTACTTTAATGCAGGGGTATTAATGATTGCAGGAGTATTGTTTGGATTTAATCAATCTCTTTACTCAATTATTTATCAATTTTGTTCAACACAAATTGTTACAAACTTACACAAACGCTATAAACTAAGTCAAATTATGCTGATTACTGAGCAACCTGATTTGGTTTCACAAGAAATATTGGCTCACTTTAGACATGGTATTACAAAGCTTGAAGCAGAAGGGATGTATTCTCATACTTCAAAATATGTACTTTTACTTACATGTGGCAGTTTTCAAGTTCATCAAATTATTAAAACAGCGCAAAATGTTGATGAAAAAATATTCATCAATGTCTCTAATATAGAAAAAGTTGTCGGTAATTACTACCAACAACCTTTAGATTGAGCTTCATGATCAAGTAGGACGGCTTTTGTTTGTGTTCCATAAGCAAAGCCACCTATTTTTTTATTTGCAGCAATTACACGATGACATGGAATCACAAATAGGATTCTATTTTTATGACACACACTGCCCACCGCCCTCATTGCTTTTGGAAAACCTGCTAAAACAGCAACTTCTTGATAGGTTAATACTTCACCATATGGAATATCATGGATTACTTGTAAAACTTTCTTTGAAAAGGGTGTGCCAGATAATTGAATAGGTAAGTCAAAATGCTTCCTATTTCCATCAATAAATTCCTTAATTTGTTGTGCAGCATTCTCAAGTAAAGAAGTTGACTCATGCTGATAAACTAAGGTTTGATCAAAAGTAATATCAACTATTTGACACATTTCACTGACAATCGTGATTTCTCCAATAGAGGTATTCACAAGAATACCTTTTCGATCAAGTCTAAAAAAAGCTTTACTATAAATGTAAATTAAGGATTCATATCCTTTATATTGAGTAATATCAACATCATATTCTTCTAATAAATGAATAATAGATAAATCGTCAATAAAACACTCTTTTTTATTAAGACCATACAGCATAAAAAACTGAATGGCCTTTGTACTTAATCCTTGAATTTGAGATAAAAGCTCAATAATAATTTTACAATCTAATAAAGATAGCTCATCAAAGTCGATTACTTTATCTTTTAGCAGTGTTGCTACCTCATTTAAAATAAATACAGTTTTTTGATGAAATTGATAGTGATCATTCCAGTTACTATCGTTTATCAATTTATAATAAGATGTATTGACAAACAAGGGGAAATGATCCAAATCTTCATTTTCTTGAATTAATATTGCCTTTACTAAGGCTTGATAAGGTGTTAAATAGTCAATTTCTACTTTCTTACAGGTATTAAATAAGGTTTTGAAAAAAGTGTGCTTATTACTTAAATAAATCACGTCTTTTTTTTCAATATGAAAAGGCATTAGATTTGAATACCTACTTTTTCTTGTACCTCAGTTAGTTTTACACTCGCTTTAGCACGTGCTTGTATCGCTCCTTGAGCTAATACTTCAGCAATCATATTTGATTCAATCACATGATTATATTTTTCTTGAATGATTTCAAGTTCACTACATACTGCATCTGCCACAGCTTTTTTGAAAGTGCCATAACCTTCACCTTTGAAAGTGTCTTCAATTTCATCAAAACTTTGATTAGTTAAAGAAGAAAGAATTTGCATTAAATTGCTTACTCCTGGCTGATTCATAGGATCAAATTTAACTTGGTTTAAGCTGTCCGTAACAGCAGACATGACTTTTTTGCGAGCTACCTTAATATCATCTAATAAATAAATGCATCCTTTATTACTTTCATCTGACTTACTCATTTTACGAGATGGATCTTGTAATGACATAATACGTGCACCAACTTTAGGAATAAAAGGTTCAGGAACAGTAAAGGTTTTACCATAACGATTGTTAAAACGAATAGCTGTATCACGGGTTAATTCCACATGTTGTTTTTGATCATCACCAACAGGCACATAGTCAGCATCATACATTAAGATATCAGCAGACATTAAAGTAGGGTAGGTATAGATACCACCTGTAAGGTTTTTTTCGCCTTTAGCTTGTTTATCTTTAAACTGTGTCATGCGATTTAATTCCCCTAAATAAGTATTACAACACATAATAAAGCCTAATTGTGCATGTTCCATAACATCACTTTGTAAAAAAATGGTTGACTTTTTAGGGTCTAATCCACAAGCCAGATATAATCCTACACATTCTTTTAAATACTGATTTAATACTGCTGGCTCTTGATAAATGGTAATACAGTGTAGATTCGCAATAAATACATACATATTGTATTCATCTTGATTATTGGCAAAAT
>JAWXUG010000145.1:0-3896 GCA_044432885.1 Erysipelotrichaceae bacterium
CCAAAATCAATATCGACATCTCCACTACTTGATACACTCACGGTAAAGTCTGTTAAGTCGGAAACCGTTGCTGATAATGGGTCTTGCAACTGGAAGAAATCTTTATTAATTAATCCTGTTGTAATATAAGCTTCATCCATGCCTTCAATCGGTGAGGTATAAGGATAAACGCCTAGAATATGGGTAATGCTTACAACATTATCAGGTTGTACGATATCCTCAGGTGTGCTATCTACATGATTTGCATCTAAGACTGCATTGGTAATTTTACCACGGATATTCGGTGTGTTTTTCTCACTAGAAATCCATGTATCCTCACCTGCAATTGCTTTTTCGTATCCATACCATGTCGCAACGGTATATTCTGAAGTTCCACCAACCATCCAGATATCTTTGGCTGAGCCCTCAGCAATACCGTAGGCTTCTGCTTCACTACCATAATCGGTTGTTCCTGTTTTTGCATAAACTGCATAATCTTCTTTTAAGATTTGCATATAGTTATAATATGATCCATAAACATTGTCATACATTAATTCAGATACAAGGAATGCCGTTTCCTCACTAACTACTTGAGTAGAAGTGAAATCCAATTCAATCACTTCACCGGTGTTCATTAATTCGACTTTATAAACCGTGTGAGGTTCGTTGTAAACCCCACCATTTAGCATCGCACTCATTGCTCCGGCTAATTCCATAACACTTACTTCAAATTCAGCACCACCAATGGCATATCCCATACTAAAGTTGTCTTCGGTTACTCTGTCAAACCCTAAACTGTTTAAATACTCTACCACATAACTTACAGATGTATTAGCAATAACTTCTTCCAGTGTCTGTATAGCTGGTGTATTTAGTGAGTTTCCGACAGCATAGCCTAAGGTAACCTGTCCATTATAGGTATTGGTTGCATTGGATACAACAATATCGGTTCCTGTATAGACAATTGGCTGATCGGTTACAGTATGACTTGTTGACCATCCCAGCAGTTCGAACGCTAATGCGTAAGATAGGAATGGTTTAACTGTTGATCCTGGCTGCTTAAATTGCTGCGTAGCATGATTTAATAGTAAACTTCCGCCATTTGCATAGTTTCTGCCGCCGGCTATCGCATTTACAGCTCCGGTTTTATTGTTTATAGATACACTCGCCAATTCAATCAAATCATCAGGGAATGTAATGTCATCATATTCTCCAGCTTGAATTGTATCCATGACACTTTGAACATCTTGGTCCATATAAGTGTAAATTTTCATCGGAGTATAAACTGGATCATAACCCGTTTTCTCTTTAACTTCTTCAATTACTACATCAATATATGCTTGATAAGCTGTTCCTACACCATCACCCGTTGTACTATTTGGGTCGACTAGTAAATCTTCTACTTTAATAGATGTAGCTAATTGATATTCTGTTTCATCGATGTATCCATGATAATACATCAAGTAAAGTACTGTATCACGACGCTCTGTTGCATAATCTAAGAAATTGAAAGGGTCATAAGTATAAGGCGCATTGACAATTCCTGCTAGCATTGCACTTTCCGCAAGATTTAATTCGGATACATCCTTCGCAAAATAATATTCAGCTGCTTTAGAAATACCACGGATATTCCCTGTTCCGCCAAAATTAATTTTATTTAAATATAATTCTAAAATACGCTCTTTACTCAAGATTTCTTCGGTTTCCATAGATAAGAAGATTTCTTGAACCTTGTATTCTACCTGTTCAACCTTAGATGCAGTATAAGCTGCTTCCATAAAATAGGTATTATCTACCAATTGCATGGTGAAGGTACTACCGCCTTCAGAAAAGCTCATTGATTTCAAGTTATTAAAAATAGCTTTTGTAAAACGTGGAATATCAAATCCATTATGTTCAAAATAACGACTATCCTCCACAGATACAAAGGCATCTATTAATGCAGTTGGCAATTCATCATAGGTGATGTTGGTGCGAATGGTTTCTCCAACGTCACCGATTAACTCTCCGTTTTGATCATAAATTTGAGAAGATTGATTGCTGTCAAAGTCTGTTGCAGTTACTTCAGGTCTACCTGATGCAAAAGTGAATAACACAATTAATCCTACAACACCTACAATAAGCATCAATGAAACAATGCCACCGATTACAAAGGTCGCAAGACGTTGTTTATTAATTTTTCTTTTTGTTTGATTATTTATTTTTTTACTTATCATTCTCTTTACCTCTTAAATATAATTGGTCAACTACATTTAAATAGTTGATGGGTGGGGTTAATCCATATGGGATTAAGGGTGCATTTTCTTTAAACCATTGATAAGGAATTGATTTTCTTTTCCCATAGTATAGCTCAATGATTTGATTTGCATCGACCAAATATGTTTCATCATAACGTGTAAACCGTATAATTACAAATGCAATGGCCCCATGGTATACAACATTTTTTAAATGTTGTATTTGGTGATCGTGAATGCTTGTGAAAGGAAAGCGATGTAAGTCATGACTTTCTTTTGCTTCAAAGTCAATGGCTTTTCCTTTATAAACACCATTGTAATCAGTTGTACTTGCAACCTTAAAGTAAGCTTCTGTTATCTTCGCCTTGTTCCTTGAAGGATAGTCAACATTTACGATGGTTATGGGCGTTGGCTTCTTATGAATATTTGCACGATTAATTTGTAAATAATATTCATTTGTTAAATTAATTTCATTTTCAAGTGTCATCCCACGTCTTGATGTTGACTTTGTTTTGGGACATGAAGGACTTGATAAAGCCTTATTTTTTTTGCCATTTGGGTAGTTTATCATAATATCACCACCTTCATTATAACTAATTTTATTTATGAATGCTATAATACTTGAACTTTAGTTCATGGTTTGCGATAATAGTATAGGATGGTGATAGAATGAATAAACTAAATCTAAGTGAAGAAATGATTCTTGAAAAAAGCTTTAACATTGACTTCAAAGGGTATTCACCACTTGAAGTAGATAGCTTTTTGGATATGATTTTAGAAGATTATCAGTCATATAACGAAATAATTCGTTTGTTAGAAGGTGAAGTTGAAAATTTAAAACGACAAAATGCGTTTGTAAAAGCAGAGAATATGGAACTTGTTAGTAAACAAAAAGTAAATGAAAATACGACAGCATTTAGTTCAGTGGATTTGTTGAAAAGGATATCTCGTCTAGAAAAAGAAGTATTTAAAGATCAAAAATAAGTATACTCGGGCAATCGCTGATGAAAATTAGAGGAAAGTCCATGCTCGCACAATCTGAGATGATTGTAGTGTTTGTGCTAGTTTAATCCATAAAACTAGGCAGGAAACTGACGGCTACAGGAATATACCTAAGGGAAACTATGGTTGCCTTGTTGTAAAAGTGTCAAAGAGACGAGCCTTTAAGAAATTAAAGGAGTGGAACGTGATAAACCCCGCAAGCGAGAAACCCAAATTTGGTAGGGGAACCGTGGATGATGAATTCAAAAAGTCCAGGGACATAGCAATATGTAGATAAATGGTTGCCACCTTGGTTATGCCAAGGGACAGAACATGGCTTACAGAGTGTGCTTATTTGATATAATAAAACGGACTGTGAGGTTTAAATGAAAAATATCGGTAAAGCTTTAAAAGAAAAAAGATTTGAAAAAGAACTTAGTTTGGAACAAATCAGTAAAGACACAAAAATTTCAGTAGATAAATTGCGTGCCATAGAATCGGGGAACTATGATTTTTTTGAGGACGATTTTTCTTACATAAAATTTTATGTACGATACTATTGTCAAAATTTAGGAATTGATTTTGAAGAATATAAAACAGATTTCTTTGCAAGCATGGATGAGCATGAAAAAACTCAGTCAATGAAGGCAATAGAATTAACCAATGAAATGAATGAGCGCGTGAAAAAACGTGTTGATGCTT
>JAWXUG010000146.1:0-3878 GCA_044432885.1 Erysipelotrichaceae bacterium
ATGATGTAATTATTGTTGGTGCGGGTATTATAGGAAGTTTGATTGCTAAAAACTTAAGCAAATACCAATTGAAAGTCCTTTTACTAGAGAAAAATAATGATGTTGCAAATGAGGCAACAAGTGCTAATAGTGCAATTGTTCATACAGGGCATGATCCAGCAGACGATACGTTAAAGGCAACCTTTAATGTGAAGGGGGCTAAAATGTATCCAACCCTTTGTGAAGAATTGGATTGTGAAATAAAATATACAGGAGCCTACGTTGTGGCAAAAAATGAAGAGGAGCTAAATACATTAGATATATTGTATGATCGTGCCTTATCACGGAATATCGAGGTAAGCTATGTTGACAAAGAAACCATTTTAAAACAAGAACCTAATCTTTCAGATGCAATATTAAAAGGAATCAGTTTACCTACAACAGCGGTAATTACCCCATGGGAGATTGCAATATCAGCTGTTGAGTTGGCAATGGATAATGGAGTAGAACTATCTTTAAACACAGAGGTGCTAGATGTCAAAAAAGAGGATATTTTTAGGGTGATTACTAAGCAAAAAGAATATAGCAGTAAAATAGTCATCAATTGTGCAGGTCAATATGCAGATGATATCTATAAATTAGTAGATCCTAGCTCATTATTGGAAATCAAAGCACACAAAGGGGAATATTTTGTGATTGATCAAATGAAGACTCCTTTTGTAAATCATGTCATTTATCCTGTTCCATCTTCTAAAGGGAAGGGTGTTTTAGCAGTGCCAACCGTACACGGGAATACTTTATTAGGTCCAAATAATGTGGCAACTAATAAAGGGGAAGTTACAACGACAAAAGAGGGTTTGGGCTATTTAAGAGATGAGCTTAATCATACATTGAATAAAACTCCAAGCACTAAAATTATCAGAACTTTTGCAGGATTAAGGCCTAAAGGGAACCTCCATGATTTTGTGATAGAGGAGTCTAAGGTGGTGGAAGGATTTATTAATGTTGCAGCAATTGAATCGCCAGGGATTGCAAGTGCACCTGCGATTGGTGAATATGTAGTGAATCAGATTGTCGCAAAAAGATTAACATTAAAACCTAAAGATACTTATCAAAATAAAGTTAGAAAGAAAATAAGATTAAAATCGTATAGTTATGATGAGCTACAGTCTTTAGCTAAGGCAGATCCAAAATATTCTAATATTGTATGCCGATGCGAACAAATTACTGAAGGTGAAATTATTGACGTTATTCATAGAAATTGTGGTGCAAAAACCATCAAAGGCGTCAAAAAAAGAGTAAGGCCTGGAATGGGAAGGTGTCAGGGAGGATTTTGTCAACCGTTTATTGTCGATATTTTAGCTAGAGAATTAAAAATAGATAAGACTAAAGTTCTTTATGATGAATTACAAAGTGAAATTCTGATAAGTAATGAAAAAGGTGAGTTATGAAAAGATATGATTTAGTAATTATCGGAGGTGGAAGTGCTGGACTATCTGCTGCAATTGCCTCAAAGAAAAAAGGAATCGACTCTATTTTAATTATTGAAAGAGATAAAGAATTAGGAGGCATTTTACAACAATGCATTCATAATGGATTTGGACTACATACCTTTAATCAAGAATTATCTGGCCCTGCGTATGCTGAAAAATATATTGATATGGTCAATGAAGAAAAAATCGATTATGTACTAAATTCAATGGTTTTAAAAGTAAATGAAGATAAAGTGATTACCTATTCAAGTGAAGAAGAAGGTTATGTTCAAGTAAAAGCGGAAGCTATTATTTTAGCGATGGGGTGTTATGAGAGGACATCTGGTGCGATTCAATTGTTAGGCTATCGTCCTAAAGGGATTTATAATGCTGGCACTGCTCAAAAATATTTAAATATCAATGGGTATCTTGTGGGGAAGAAAGTCTTTATTTTGGGTAGTGGAGATATTGGCTTGATTATGGCAAGACGGATGACTTTGGAAGGTGCTAAGGTATTGGGGGTGGCAGAATTGATGCCATATTCCAATGGATTAACCAGAAATATTAAACAGTGTTTAGAAGACTTTGATATTCCATTATATTTAAGCCATACAATAAGTGATATTCAAGGGAAGGATACTTTAAATCAAATAACGATTTCAAAAGTAGATGAGCAATTTAATGTGATTGATGGTAGCGAAAAAACTTTTGAGGTAGATACGTTATTATTATCCGTAGGATTGATTCCCGAAAATAAATTATGTGAGTCAATTGATATCAAATTAGATGAACGCACCAAGGGTGCTATTGTAGATAATGATTACCAAACTTCAATGGATGGAGTTTTTGCGTGTGGGAATGTTTTGCATGTTCATGATTTAGTAGATTTTGTTTCTAAAGAAGGTGAGAAAGCAGCGCAGGGAGTTTATCAGTATTTAAATAAGAAAAGCGATAAAGAGAAGTTGATTGTGACCATCCCCAAAAATGGGATTGGTTATATAGTTCCACAAATGATTTGTTCCAATACAACAGAGGATAAAGTTGAATTAATGTTTAGAGTGAAGAAAATCTATAGGGATGTAAAAATCGTTTTAAAAGCTGATGGCATGATTTTAAGAGAAGTTAAAAAAAGAGTGATGCTTCCAGCGGAAATGGAAAAAATAATTGTCAGTAAAGAGGAGATAGAAAAAGCGATGCATGAGCTAAGTATTGAGGTGTGTGATGAAAACTAATTTGACATGTATTGTTTGCCCGATGTCGTGTGAGTTAACAGTGGAAAATATTAAAGGCGAGATGAAGGTAGTTGGAAATCGATGTCCAAGAGGGGAAAACTATGCGAAACAAGAATTGATTAATCCCCAACGCACATTGACAAGTACGGTTAAGATAACAGGATCTATTTATCCACGCCTTGCGGTAATTACATCGAAGCCTATCCCAAAAGATAAGATGCTTGAGGTAATGAAGTTGATTAATGGAATAAGTGTAGAAGCACCTATTAAAGTGAATGATGTAATTATTGAAAATGTGTGCAATCTTGATGTAGATATCCTTGCTTCAAGGACAATGGTAAAGTTAAATAATTAAAATAGGATATATAAAAAGGAGATAGTCATAAAATTTGAAAAAATAGTACAAATTTCCATAAATTATAGCTAATACGGATATTTTAGTAAAAAAGGTAAATATTTACTAACATTTGTTCAAGTATTTAAATGTATATGTAATTTACGTGGGAAAAACGGAATGTTTGTGAAATAATTGTGAAATATAGAGTTATATTTAAGAGATATTTTAGTAAAATAATATCAAATTTGCAAAAAATGTTTGACTCATAAATGAGGGCACGATATAATGTAAGCGTATTCAAAGAGAAACTTAATCATAGGAGGAGAAAAATGAAAAAGTTACTAGTTTTATTACTTTCTACAGCGTTATTATTTTCTTTAACAGCTTGTGGAAGCTCATCTGATTCATCTGCTGATGCAGGAGACGATTCTGGATCAACAACTACTGATACAATTGTTATCGGTGCAAACATCTACTCTGGTTCTGACAGCTTCATGAACGGTGTTGTTAAACCTGCATTAGAAGCTGCTGCTGCTGAAGCTGGAGCACAAATTACAATTGCTGACTCACAAGGTGACCAAGCAACATTAAGTGACCAAGTTGATACTTTCATCACTCAAGGTGTTGACGTATTAGCAATCAACTTAGTTGACCCTGCTTCTGCTGGCGAAATTATCGCTAAAGCACAAGCTGCTGATATCCCATTAATTTTATTTAACAAAGAAGCTACCGATGATTCTATGACTACATATGACAAAGTATGGTACGTTGGAACAGATTCTGCTGAATCTGGAATTATCCAAGGTGAAATGATGGTTGCTGACATTCTTGCCAATCCTGAATGGGACAAAAATGCTG
>JAWXUG010000147.1:0-3863 GCA_044432885.1 Erysipelotrichaceae bacterium
CAAAAGAATATAGTGATGCACTAGCATTATGCAAAGAAAATATGTTAACAATTGATTTTAAAGTAAAAAACAAAGATAAATATGTAACCAAGGCAACCTTGGCTAAAATGGCTAGAGGAGCAATGGTACGCTACTTAGCAATGAATCAAGTTGAAGAAATAGAATCTATCAAGTTATTCAATGATTTTGATTTTGTCTATAATGAAGCATTATCCTCGAATAACCATTGGATTTTTGTTCAACAGAAATAGAAAGGGAGGGGACAAATGATAGAACTTTTAAATTTTGATTTAATGTCAAATCTAGAATTAATTTTAAAGTTCGCCTTAGCGATTATAACAGGGGTAATTATTGGGGCTGAAAGGGTAAAGAAAAGAAGACCAGCAGGGATAAAAACCCATGCACAAGTATGCCTTGGAGCAACTTTAGTAATGATTACAGGAGAGTACATTTACTTGGTATATGGTGGCATGGGGGATGTAGCGCGTATGGGAGCTCAGGTAATAAGTGGTGTCGGGTTTTTAGGCGTAGGAACGATTATAGTTACCGGAAGAAATAAGGTCAGTGGATTAACTACAGCAGCAGGACTATGGTTTAGTGCATGTGTAGGACTTACGATTGGTATTGGTTATTATTCAGCAGCAGTGATGGCAATATTAATGACGATGGTAGTGCGTGTTTTATTAGGAAAGATGGATAAATTCTATAAAAATCATTCCTATATCGGTGATTTTAAAATCATCTTGGAAGATTCTACCTATTTTGTAGGTCTGCTTGTAGCCATTAAAAAGAAGCATGGTATTGTCAGCAATATTTATGATGCCAAGGATAATGATCGTATTGTCACATTAACAATCTCATTTGAAGATAGTTTAAATCATCAACGATTCACAGAAGAATTACTTAAAGTAGAAGGCGTTCTCATGGTTGATGAAATATAAAAAGTTAGTCCATTTTGAACTAACTTTTTTTATATTCTTGTTAATAAACCTTCAAAGTTACCTTCTAATTGATATTCACCATGGTTGGCAGTAACAAATAGACTATCTCCCTTTTTAAAATCAATGGTTTCCCCATTTGAACTAAGGGTGCCACTACCTTCTAAAATTAAAATACTAGCGAATGAAGTTTCATCAGTTGATCCAACAATCTTTTTCATACTTGTACCATCTAAGAATAATTTATCCACTGTAAAGTAATCACATTTTGCTAAGTGAGGAGTAGCAGTCTTACTTTTAAATAGTGGGGTACGACTTGTAACATCGATGGCTCTATCTATATGTAATTCCCTAGGTTTTCCATCCACTCCAACGCGGCCAAAATCATATACGCGATAAGTTACATTAGAATTCTGCTGAATTTCAGCGATGGTAATGTTTTCGCCAATGGCATGAATTGTACCGGCTTCAATAAAGTAAATTTCACCTTTTTGAACAGGGAATTTTCCAAGAACTTCAAGTAGGGTGTTATTTTCAATACGTTGTTTAAATTCTTCTTTACTAATTTCTTTTGAAAATCCGTAATATAAGAATGCTCCTGGCTCACAATCAACTACATACCATACTTCTGTTTTTCCATATTGATTTTCATTTTTTAAAGCATATTCATTGTCTGGATGAACTTGAATAGATAAAACTCCCTTGGCATCGATAAATTTGATAAGAATAGGGAAATCATCGAATTTCTCACAATGAGTACCTAAAATAGAGTTTCCATGATGCTCAATATATTCACGCAATGTCATTCCAGCGCATTCTCCTGTTGCAACAAAGCTAGGTCCATCTGGATGACAAGATACTTCCCATGATTCAGCTAAGATATCTCCGCTAAATTCTTTATTAAATTGATGAATAAGGTTTTGTCCTCCCCATAAGTAATCTTTATAACTAGGGTTTAACATGATAATTGACATGTATAATACATCCTTTCATATAGTAAAAGCTTAAAGAAAATGAATTCAAATGTAAAGTACTATAGTCGATTTTAATTAGGATAAGAGATTACATATATTTTTTATAGTGCATCGCAAAGCCTCTTTTCCATCATCTAAAGCACTTTCTAATGTTTTAGGTTCATTAATAATAGAGAATATGGATGTAACCCCTGAATGATATAGGGGATCAACATCTTTTTTTACACATCCTGCGACTACGATTAATTTTACATCATGTTTTTTGCATAAGCTTGCAATGCCAGATATCGTTTTTCCATGAATGGTTTGTGAGTCAACACTTCCTTCTCCTGTAAAACAATAATCAGCACCCATAAGGTAGGTTTCAAAAGAAGTTTCTTTTAAAATTAAATCAATACCACTGCATAACTGTGCACCGCAAAGGCATAGGGTACCAGAGGTTCCGCCAGCTGCCCCTGTTTTAGCAATCTTACTTAAATCTTGATTAAAACATGAAATAAATACTTCATTTAGATAAGTTAGGTTATTTTCTAAAATATCAAGTACATCACTTGTGCCCCCTTTTTGTTTACCAAAAGTTCTAGTAGCACCATCTGGTCCGATATAGGGATTATCCACATCACAAGCAATTAGGATTTCAGTATTTTTAAACAAGTCAAAGACAGTATTTAAGTTGATGGTTTTAATTTGTAATGCATGAAGCATATCAGCAGGTATTGCATTGTTATTATGATCAAAAAATTGTGCTCCCATTGCTTCAAGCATTCCTAAGCCTCCATCGTTACAAGCACTACCACCCAGTCCTACAATTACTTTTTGGGCGCCATGATCAATCGCATGTTTGATAAGTTGTCCTAATCCGTAGCTGGTTGCTTTGATTAAATTTCGTTCACTTGGTAAAATCATTTCTAATCCACATATTGTGGCCATTTCAATAATGGCTGTATTTGTATCTTTTGAAAGATAATAGTGTGTTTGAACCACTTTGTTGTAAGCATTTTTTGCTTGTAATAAAACAGGTTCAGCATTTAAAGCCTTTTGTAAAACCTTTCCGATACCTTCGCCTCCATCAGCCATTGGCTTACAAATAATGGTTGCATCTTTAAAGGCAAGGCGTATTTCTTCTTCAATGATTTGACAAGCATCAAAGGCACTCATACATTCTTTGAATGAATCAGGTGCAATGATAAATTTTTTCATTATTTAATACCTAGCCTGCTTCCCTAGCATTAATGCACCTTTTAATCCAGAATCATCATTTAAAGAAGGCGCTACGATATAGTCTTGAATCGTTTCAGGTGTTAGTTGTTTTGTTTGGATATAGCCATTTAAAAGGGTTAATACATGATGATGAATTAATGGGAACAATTGTGTTTGATGCATGACACCACCCCCAAGGATGATTTTTTCAGGGGATAAAACGGTAATATAGGTAACAATTGCTTGAGCAAGATAGTAGGCTTCAAGATCCCATGCTGGATGATCTTTTGGTAATTCACTTGCCTTAATACCCCATCTTTTTTCAATCGCAACCCCTGAAGCTAAGCCTTCAAGACAAGATTTATGATAGGGGCAATTTCCTTGATAATGATCATCTTCTCTTTTTTGTAGATAAAAATGTCCCATTTCAGGATGAAGCATGCCATGGACAAGCTTACCTTCAACCACAGCGCCTCCACCAATACCAGTTCCTATAGTAAGATATAAAACATTATCTAAACCATTTGATGAACCTAATTGACTCTCTCCTAAAGCGGCGCCATTTACATCCGTATCAAAACCAACAGGAACACTGTAGCGTTCTTTGATTGCTCCTACGATATTGAAGTTGTTCCAGCCAGGTTTTGGGGTTGTGGTAATAAAGCCATAAGTTTCACTATTTAAGTTTAAGTCGATAGGGCCAAAGCAACCAAGTCCAAAGGCTTCAATTTCTTGCCCATCAAAAAAGGTA
>JAWXUG010000148.1:0-3747 GCA_044432885.1 Erysipelotrichaceae bacterium
TATCATATTCTCTTCAATTATTCTACTAATTTTTGTGCATAGCAAATCGATGGCAACATGGTTTTGTCCACCCTCAGGAATAATCAAATCTGCATATTTTTTTGTGGGTTCAATAAATTGTTCATGCATTACACGGACCGTTTGTGTATATTGAGTTACCACTGAGTCTAAACTACGATCACGTTCATTAACGTCACGAATTAAACGACGAATAAAACGTATATCACTTGGTGTATCTACAAAGATTTTGATGTTTAAACGATCTCTTAATTCTGGATGCTCAAGTACAAATAAACCTTCAATAATAATAACATTTGCTGGATGAATCAATTCTATTTCATTTGAACGTGTGTGTTTGCTAAAGTCATATACAGGTTTTTTAATAGATTGTCCATCAATTAATTGGTCAATTTGTTTAATCATTAAATCAGTGTCAAAAGCAAATGGATGATCATAGTTTGTCTTAATACGTTCCTCAAATTCCATATGGCTTTGATCTTTATAGTAATCATCTTCTCTAATGATGACTACGTTGTGTTCTGCGAAAATCTTCATAACCTTTTTCGCAATAGATGTTTTTCCAGAAGCGCTCCCCCCGGCAATTCCGATTAATACAGTTTTCATTTTTACAACCCCAATCCAAATCGATCTATATTCGCTAAATGTTCTGCATACGTTGTTGCATAATAAACGCCACCATCTCCATAAACATCAGCTACAAAGAAATAATAATCATGTTGTGTTGGAGAAAGTGTTGCTTCAAATGCATCTTTTCCAAAACTCATAATTGGTCCTGGTGGAAGTCCATCATATAAGTAGGTATTGTAAGGTGAATCATAGGTTGGATTCACTTCACATAAGGTCCAATCATCACCCTTATCAATATCTAATGCATAACAAACAGAAACACTTACTTGTAATGCCATATCAATATCTAAACGATTTTGTAAAACACCAGATACCATAAACATGTCTTCGCGTGTTACCGCTTCATATTGTATGATAGATGCTAATGTGAATAATTCATGAATCGTGTATTCGCTATCATAAATTTCATCTTTATAGGTGTTATATAAATCTAATGTACCATTTAATAATGTACGAGTAACTTCATCATTTGTTGTTTCCCTTTTAAAATAATAGGTATCTGCATATAAATAACCCTCTAAATAATAACGTACATCGTCATCAAACATTTCATCTGTTAAAAATGGGTAGTCACTTTGATATCTCCTAATCACTTCTTCATCATTCCAATAAGCAAGTAGTTCATCAGCTTCAAGATTTGTAACATCAGCTATTTTGTCTACCATGTCTTTAACCCAATCGCCTTCAACAAAGGTAATCAAAACATCATCATTTAGTGCATTTGACGCATTAGATAGATAAGTTAAAATTTCATCAACACTCATGCTAGGACCAATCTCATATACGCCCTCTTTAACCATAAAATCGTCATTTAATTTAACATAAATTTTAGCGAAAAGTTCACTTTTAATCAGCCCTTCTTCTGCTAAATCACTTAAGACACTTGTTGTGGTTGCTCCCTGATTTACTTCAAAAATAACACTTTGTGTTTCATCGGATACAGCTTTCAAACTGCTTGAATATAAGTATCCTCCGGTTGCTGCTAACAATAAAAAAGCTAATAGGACAACCAGAGGTAGTCTATTACGCTTCTTCTTCATCTTCCATTTCTCCCACAAAAGTGTTAAATACTTCTTCAATGATCGCATATTCTTCAGCATCTTCTACTGGGTGCAAATGTCCATCATCATCATAACTACAAGAGAAAACCTCCCCTGTTTCATCATTTGGATCAGTAAATAAAACATAGCTTTTGCCGTTTTCTTCTGATTCGAATGTAAATAATATTTCCATTTCTTTTTGTGTGCCATCATCTTCTACAATGATTAATTTGTTTGAATCCATTTTTCTCTCCTTAATGTCTACTATCTAAATAAGATTGTAAGATAACCACAGCGGCCATTTTATCAATTACTTGTTTACGTTTTTTCCTTGATACATCCCCTTGCAATAAAATACGATTTGCAGCAACGGTAGATAATCTTTCATCCCATAAGGTTACAGGAAGTTTAATTTGTTCCTCTATCATGGCTTTAAAATCTTTAGATATTTCACCACGAATCCCTACATCACCATTCATATGTTTAGGTAATCCTAAAACCACTTCACTGATGCTATTTTTTTTACAAAATCCAATTAAATAATCAATCGCATTTTGATAATCATCTTCTTCAAAACGATATGTTTCTATTGGGTTTGCAATCATTTTCAATGCATCACTCATTGCAATTCCAAGTGTTTTACTTCCTAAGTCTAATCCTAAAACTCTCACTTATTCTCCCTCTTCTTGTAAGTAAGCACGAACAAGTTCTTCAATAATTTCATAACGTTCTACTGATTGAATAATGCTTCTTGCATTTTTATGACTTGAAATGTATGCAGGGTCATTTGAAATTAAATATCCTGCCATTTGATTGACAGAATTATAGCCTCTTTCTTCAAGCGCATCTTTCGTTAACTTCAATACTTGCTTAATATTGTTACGTCTGACCTCTTCTGATTTAAATGCCATTGTTTCTGTTAATTGTTTAGCCATAAAATTCACCTACCTTATATCTATGATAAACTATTCAGCCTTAAAAATAAAGCTTTTACCATGATTATTCCCTTTCTTTCACAAACATTTCATTTGTATTCTTATTATTCATATTATCTTTGTAAATTCCTAAGACAAATTTAAAAATATATCGTAGAGAATGCTCTACGATATATCCTTAAAATAATTTTGTTAAATGGGTTTTGATTTGTTCATAGGTAGATAAATCTTTACTTCCACCCTGTGCCAAATCATCACGTCCTCCACCTTTACCATTTACAAGGGTTAAGGCTTCTTTTACAATTGCTCCAGCTTTTAAACCTTGTTCATTGGCTTTCTTACTAGCACATACAACAAGGGTGTAGCCTTCACTATCTTTACTTAAAGCCACAATAAAGACTTCTTTTGCTTTGTTTTTAATTGTTTCAGCTAATCCTTTTAATTTTTTGCCATCAGTATTTTCAACTTCAACAAGCAAGTATTTTATACCTTCTTTTGTAGTTGCATCATTGACTAATTGATCAGCTTGCATTAGAATTGCTTTTTCTTTAAATTGAGCTAATTCTTTTTTAACTTCCTTATGCTCCTCGATTAAAGTAATGACTTTTTCTTCAACCATAGAAATTCCTTTTAACTCCAAAGATGAAGCTAAAGATTCAATGGTGTTTAAATATTTAATAAATTCATGATAAGCAGCTAAGCCTGTTTTTACTTGGATACGACGAATTCCTGAACCAATTGATTCTTCAAAATCAATCTTGAACACGCCAACCTCGCTTGTATTATGCACATGGGTACCACCACATAATTCTTTTGAAACATTTCCCATCGTTACAACGCGCACTTCATCACCGTATTTTTCATCAAATAAGGCAATCGCACCAGAATTTTTCGCATCATCCATGCTCATCATTTCTGTTACTACCTCAGCATTTGAGAAAATGCTCATATTAACAAAGTTTTCAATCGCTTTTAACTGATCTGCAGTTACTTTTTCAAAATGTGTGAAATCAAAACGTGCATATTCATCACTTACATAAGAACCTGCTTGGTTTACATGATTTCCGACAACCACTTTCAATGCACTATGTAATAAGTGTAAAGAAGAGTGATTAGCTCTAATT
>JAWXUG010000149.1:0-3686 GCA_044432885.1 Erysipelotrichaceae bacterium
AGCGGTAATTACTGCACCTACACGTGAGTTAGCTATGCAACTTTATGAGCGAACTAAATTAATGGTAAAAGCAAGTCCTGAGTTAAAAATTAAGTTAATTACAGGGGGGATAGACCGTGATAAGATGGCTGATTCTATGAAGCAACAGCCACATATTATTGTCGGAACTCCTGGTAGAATTAAAGATTTATTTCTTGAACAAAAAGTTTTAAGGGTAGACACAGCTAAGATTGTTGTAGTTGATGAAGCTGATATGACACTTGAATATGGATTTTTAGAAGATGTTGATCAAATCGTTAGTCGTATGGATAAAAAGCTCCAAATGATGTGCTTTAGTGCAACGATTCCTAATGGTCTTAAAATATTCTTTAAAAAATATATGAGTCAACCTAAGATGATTAAAGTAGAGAATAACTTAGATAAAAACCCTAATATTGATCATATATTAATTAATTGTAGACACGCTAGTTATGAAGACACAATGTTAAACTTATTGTCTGGATTTAATCCCTATGTATGTTTGATATTTGCTAATACCCGTGATCAAGCAAAGAAAACTGCAGATTTATTAAGAAGAAATGATTATCGTGTAATTGAACTTCATGGTGGACTTGAAGCTAGAAAAAGAGCACAAGCACTAAAACAACTTGCAAGTTTGGATCATGCTTATATTGTTGCAAGTGATATTGCTGCCCGCGGAATTGATGTAAAGGGGATTAGCCATGTTATCTCTTTAGGCTTTCCAAGTGAAGAAGAATTCTATATTCATCGTGCAGGTCGTACGGGTCGTGCTGGTCAACATGGAATATGTTATGCATTATATAAACAAGAAGATGATCGCATCATACGTGACTTAATTAAACAAGGTGTTAAATTCCAACATGTTAGTTACAAAAATGGTGAATGGAAATCATTAAATCCATATGAACAACCACGTTCATTCAAAAATGATTTACGCGAAAAAGAAATTTCAAAAGCGATTACTAGGAAGAAAGAAAAAGTTAAACCTGGTTATAAGAAGAAAAAAGCGGCGGAAGTAAAACGTATTAAGCAACGTGAACGCCAATTAATGATTAAACAATCAATCAAAGAACAAAAGAAAGAAAAGTATCGTGAAAGTGCAAAAAAGATGGCTGATTTAGACTAGCCATCTTTTTATATCATTTTTAATATTTCTTCTTTTAGTGTTTCAACCAATTGATTTTGGGGGACACTTTTTATGAATTGACCTTTTTTAAACAATAACCCTTGATCTTTACCGCCAGCAATCCCAATATCAGCACGACTAGCTTCTTGTGGTCCATTTACAGGACAACCCATGATTGCAACCGTAATCGTTGTAGAAAGTGTGTTAAGAAAGTCTTCTATTTCATTGACAATAGGAAGCATATTATATTGAATACGTCCACATGTTGGACAACTAATTAAATTCGGTACATTATCAATTAAATCAAAAGCATTTAATAACTGTTTAGCAATTTTTAATTCTTCAACAGGATCGCTTGAAACAGAGATACGTATGGTATCGCCAATTTGATCATGCAACAAAGTTCCTAATGCTGCACTTGATTTTATCGCACTGCCGGTAAAAGAGCCAGCTTCAGTAACCCCAAGATGTAATGGATAATCAAATGTCTTTGATGCTAGACGATAAGTATCGATTGTCAACATGACATCACTTGATTTAAAAGAAAGACAAATATCATAAAACCCTAAATCCTCTAATATTTCAACATGTTTTTTTGCACTTTCAATCATTGCTTCAGGGCATGGGTTGTGGTATTTATCAAGCACTTCTTTTTCAAGCGAACCACTATTAATTCCAATTCTAATGGGAATATTATGTGTTTTACATTTATCAACAACTTTTTTGACATTTTCTTTATCCCCAATATTTCCAGGATTAATGCGTATTTTATCAATGCCATTGTCTGCACAAATAAGTGCTAAACGATAGTTAAAATGGATGTCAGCAACAAGTGGAATATTTACAGCTTGCTTGATTGCTTTTACAGCCATGGCATCTTCTTCATCTAATATGGCCATCCTAACAACTTCACATCCTGCTTTTTGTAATGCTTCGATTTGTTTGATTGTATTTTCTACATCCTTTGTTTTGGTATTGGTCATCGATTGAATGATGCATTTGTTTTGACCACCAATCTGTAGATCTCCTAGATGGATTATTCTTGTGTTTGTTCTTTTCATTTATATCACCCTAATTAGTATATCATAAATTTGAAAATTGATAAAAATAAGCTATAATGAAATAGGTGAATATATGATAAAAAAATTATTTATAAAAAGAGATAAATCCTCAATGAATTATGAAAGTGAATATTTAAAACAAGCGATTGATACATCATCTATTGTAAACTTTCGCTTTTTAGCCGTGGGATTTTGTATTGTCACTTGTATGACTTTACTACTTATTCGATTATATTATGTGCAAGTTGTTAATCAAGCTTATTATCAAGAAAAATTAACTCTATATACTTCAACAAGTCAATCTGTTACTACACCAAGAGGTGAGATATTAGCGAGTGATGGGCAAGTTTTAGTAGGGAATATTCAAAAGATAAATGTAACTTATTTTCCACCTTCAACGATTACTGATGCTGTTGAATGGAAATTAGCTTATCAATTCATTGAAGATTTTTCATATGATATTTCTTCTCAATCTACATGGGATTTAAAGGATTTATTTTTAGAAACACAAACAACAGCTTTTCAAACATGGGTTGAGGACAATGAATTAGCTCAATATGCTTACTTAATTACTGATGAAATGTATGAAGTATATACGAATTTAATTGATGATGAATCTTGGTCTTTATATTATCAAGGTCTTTTATCTGATACAGATATTTATTATTTAAGATTAGCTAATATTCCTGATGATATATTAGATTCTCTTGACACGTTATTAAGACAGGCATGGGCTTGTAAGCAGGCGATGGATCTACCTAGCAGTGGACAATCAAAAACAATCATGACTGATTTAACTATGGAAGAAGCTGCTTATTTCATCGAACATAGTGAATTGTATTTAGGGTTTGATATCGATGTTGATTGGGATCGCTATTATCCATATGGGAGCCTTTTAAAAGGCGTATTTGGCAGTGTTTCGACCTCTACACAAGGACTTCCTGCAGATAATTTATCTTATTATCTTGCTTTAGGATATTCATTGAATGAAAAAGTAGGTTTATCTGGCTTAGAACTGCAATATGAAGATTTACTAAGTGGACAAAGAGCAGTGTATGACTTAAGTTATGATGATGATGGGATTGGCGTTTTTAAAGAGAGCGAAACGGGTAGTAAAGGATACGATTTACAAACAACTATTGATGTTGACTTACAGTTATATATAGAAAATTTATTATTAGAAACCTTAACTGCTTATGAAGAGGATGAAAGACGTGAGTACATGACGAAAATTCAATTTGTTGCACAAGACCCTACGACAGGGGATGTTTTAGCAATGGCTAATGTGACACGATCAAGTGATGGAAGCTATTACACCGATCCTACTTCAACTTATACAATGGCTTATGAACCAGGAAGTATCGTAAAAGGAGCTACAGTTTATATGGGGCTGGATAGTGGGGTTATAAGTGAAAATGAATACATTTATGATCAACCAATTAAACTTAGTGGTACTGAACTGAAATCTTCATGGGAAA
>JAWXUG010000150.1:0-3629 GCA_044432885.1 Erysipelotrichaceae bacterium
CAGGTACCATATCTTCTACACAAATCACTATTCTTTAAAAAAATTCACATAACATTCATATAAATATATATAAAAATTTATGATTTCTTTAGAATTGAAAAGGATTAGTTTTTTTATCAACTAATCCTAAGATTTTATGAATCAAACTTATAAGCACGATAGGAATTATCAGTGATATCACTATCCATTGCTTCAAAAATAATCTCTCCTGTTTCAAAATCTACCTCTATGAATAGCGATCCATCCCCTTCACCCTCACCTTTTGTTACTGTATCGTAATCATAGTTTAGTGTACGAACATAAAAATATTTTTCTGCACTGTTTTCTTGTGATACCATCTTTATCTCTAATCCATAATTAATCCCTATGGTTTCTACCTCTACATAGATAATCTCACCTTGTTCAACTTTTTCACCTTCAAAGTAAATATCATATCCTTCTATGTCTGTAAATTCAAATGAATTTAAGACCTCTGTAGACATTTGTTTGGCATCAAACCATGTATAAGAAAGGGTTTCATAATCAATTTCCACATCAAAACCATTGACGGTTATAATAATACTAGTGTCACTTTCTTCCTCTTCTACAATCACTTCTTCTTGTACCACTTCACTCTCATTCAGTCCTAAAATTGACTTTATGCCTGTTTTGAACGCTGCAAATTCATCTTGTCCATATTGCATGCATATAACTGTAAAGCAAAGTGTGCTTAACAACCAAATACAAACAATTGTTAGCTTTTTGTACTTCATTAACCAATTCTTCATGTTTCCTCTCTCCCATTTATGCATATTCTAACGATTATATTTTATCGTTTTCCTTTTTTAAAAAAGTGATGAAAATCTGAAGATTACCCTCCTTCACAAAAAGTTCAGACAAAAAGAAAAAAGTGTTCAACTTCAAACACTTTTCTTCACTTTAATCATTAATTTTTCTTAATAACATTGCCCCAATCAAAGCCATCATCGTTGTGGCTATTAATTGATCCAAGGTGTGTCCACTTGTATAGGCGCCTATCAACCCACAAACAAACGCAAATGCTAACACTAAAATATCGGCTTTGAAATAATATTTCACATGACTTAATACCATGATCACCCCATAGCCTAATAATACAATCCATGGCATAATCATTAATACAAAGCCAATGACTCCAAATGAATAATATTGTTGATAAAAATCTTTTTCCAACAATAATGAACCACTCATTATCGTTGAATAACCAATTCCTAATAGGGAGGTTGTTGAATCATCAATCGCTTCAAGTTTATAGTCGACAAATAATTGTTGGAGCTGTCTACCATTTACTCTTTCATAAAAGGGAACATTAAATAAAACATCTAACCAAAAATAAGCATCATGAGTATATGGATACCATTGCATAAAATAATAAGTAGGAATAGCTGAAATTAAGTTATCTTCGATTCCATATTTTTCAAATGCAACAATCATTTCATCCGCATTTTTTACTTCAGCATTTTCTAGCATCAGCAATACTTCTTCCATTCCTTCTTGAAGAAGGTGATCATCATCAGCCACGGCGCTATCACTTTGTTCATCTACCCATTGATTTTGAATCATCGGTGTATAGGGTAAAACCATTGTAAATAAAATAGCTAATAAAGTTGGAAAAATAATCATTGTTTTGACTATTTTTTTGTTTTTCATAATAAATTCGCAAAATAACATAATCACGATAACTACAAGTGGCGATAAAATCGTTCCATAAGTAGATACCCTTGTTGATAAAATAACCATTGCCATCGATTGGATAAAAATAACTGTCATTAATAAAATTCGTTTTTTTATCTCTTTAGATTCAAAATAGAAATAATACAAAATAGGTAAAACCATAAATAAGATAATGCCTATTGTATTTCCTTCATCAAAGAAAAATTTACCTGCTAATTCACGTGGTAAAAATAACTCATACCCATTCGCAAACCACGAAAGAAAACTTGCTTGTGTATATCCAATATAAGTAGATAAGCTATTAACCAATAAATTACTAATAACAATAGGTAAACTAATGACAATGGATGTGCCCATACAAATAATTTCTAAATGATAATCCTCAAATTCCACATGATAAAACAAGTAAATTAAGAAAAATGGAATTACCAAGGTAATGGCATAAACTGCCTCATAAAACAAACTGAATACAAAATTATCAGGCAAATACATCGAAGAAATAAGTCCACTTGTATAAACAATATGTACATAAAAATAGATAATTAAAGATGCAATATATAAAAGCGATAAAATAGCTGTTCTTTTCTTTTCCCTATCATATAAATAAAAACCATATAAGATAGCCAATGGGAAAATCACAAAACGTAGTATCGTTGTAAATCTTGGCAATCCAAATCCATTCAACCAATCATACATTAAATAATCCAATTCAATGATTGGTTGTAAGATAATTAATATCGTTAGAAAAACTTTAAATACTTTAGAATGATAATACTTGTTCATCACATGCTCCTATCATAAATTTTAAGCACAAGGCCAAATAAATTGAACTGTAATAATTTAAAGATAATACGTTTTTTCAAATCAAAACTTTTCAATAAATCATCATTATGCCACATTGGATAATAATTGTTTAAACATTTCATATTTTCTATTAAATAACTTTTACGAATCGCCTTATCATCAAAATCCTTTATTCGTAAGGTAGTTAAATCCAAACCATGGACAATATATAAGGACTTAATATTTTTATCCACGCCCTGTTCTATCAATTTAATTGCCTTATAAATATCAAATATTTTTTGATTAGCACTATGGGCAATAGAACCCTCTCTTTGATAATAAACATATAGAGCCTTATCTACCTTAACGATATGTTTCGCTTTAACGATTAATAGCGGAATTGACCCTAAATCCTCATACCAAAGCCCTGTAGGAAATTCAAAGTTGTCAAGTAAACCTTTATGTATAAGCTTATTACATGCACTATTATTTATAAATAACAAATCTGGTTGACTTTGATAATCTCCTGCGCTAAACTGACCCCCGCTGGCAAATTCTATATGCTGATTATCATACAAATATTCCATATCACAGACCACAAGATCAGCTTTTTCACTGATCGCTTTATCATACATAAGTTTCATCGCATCTAATTTAATAAAGTCATCACTATCAACAAAAAAAATGTATTCACCTTTCGCATACTTCATCCCGTGATTCCTAGCACTGCTTAACCCACCATTTTCTTTGCTTACAACTTGAATGCGATGATCCTTTTTTTCATATTGATCACAAAGTGCAAGCGAACCATCCGTGGAACCATCATTAACTAAAATAATTTGTAAGTCTTGATAGCTTTGATTGATTAAACTTTCTATACATCTTGCTAAATAGCTTTCTACATTATATACCGGCACTATTATACTAATCATCTTCTATCCTCTATCACGTACAAATATTAAATTATAAAAACGTCTTATTAAGTTTCTAAAAGATTTAAAAGCTATTACATAAATCGTTGTAGTCAATACAGTGACAAAAATACCTAACACCATACATCCTAAAACAAAATGAATTGTTGAAATGCTCATATAAGCTTCTAACATTCCCCATACTTGATAAGAAATAAGTGCAGTTGAAAGTGCAATGATGCC
>JAWXUG010000151.1:0-3618 GCA_044432885.1 Erysipelotrichaceae bacterium
TATACTGGGCATTGTTAATGTTATGTTTAGGGGTTATTACGATGGTATTGGGGGCTATTTTAGCAGTATTCTCTAATAATCTAAAAAGAACCTTAGCATGTTCCTCAATGTCTCAAATTGGATTTATCACCATTGGAATCGCAATGGCTATCTTCTTAGGTGAACATAATGCCTTAGCTGTACGAGGAACCATCTTACACATGGTGAATCATTCTTTAATTAAATTATTATTATTTATGATTGCTGGGGTTATTTATACCAATACCCATCAATTAGATTTAAATAAGGTACAAGGTTTTGGACGTAAAAAATGGGGATTGATGATTTTATTCTTAATTGGCGCTTTAGGAATTAGTGGTATTCCATTATTTAATGGCTATATTTCCAAAACATTACTTCATGAAAGCATTGTAGAATATATCGAATTATTACATGGAACCTCTTATATGGTTTTCTTTGAAGGGATAGAAATGATTTTCTTATTTGCTGGGGGCTTAACTTTAGCTTATATGATGAAATTATTTGTTTGTCTTTTTGTTGAGAAAAATCAAGATGAAGCACTTCAAGCTAAATATGATGGCAAAAAATCAATCATGAGCAAGGAAAGTTGGTTTTATTTAATAGTGAGTGCGATCCCACTTTTATTAATTGGTTTATTTGCGAATGTGACAGCTGATCAAATAGCTGATTTTACACAATCTTTTATGCATGGTCATTCACCTGAACATGTCGTTGAGTATTTTAGTTTTGAAAATTTAAAAGGGTCGATTATTTCTATCCTCATCGGTGTCAGCGTTTATTTGGTTGTTATCCGTGGATGGTTGACTAAATATGAAAATAAAAGTCGTGTTTACTTGTCGAAATGGCCAAATTGGTTAGATTTGGAATTCTTATTCTATCGTCCTTTATTGAAGTATGTGTTACCGTTCATCTTTAGTTTTATTTCAAGATTTATTGCAAGTCTTACAGATTGGAGTGTAGGTTTGTTAAACTTAACCATTTTACGAAGAAACAAGGTATTGTTAAGTGATCAAGAAGACTTTAAACCAGGCATCCTTATTCCACAATATAAACCTCATCCAAGATGGGCAGAAGTTGAAAACAGCTTATCTTATGGATTGATGTTGTTTGGGTTGGGTGTATGTGTATGTATGGTATACATGTTATCAATTTATTTTTAAGCAAGACCTTAGGGTCTTGTTTTTTTGTAATTTATTTTCATTTAAGAAAACACTATCATTTATAATGGATGTTCTTTCAATTGGGTTTCAAGCGTGATATAATGGCTAAGTTGCGAGGGACGATATGAACTTAATTTTAAATCGATTTGTTGGAGATAAAGCATTTTACCAAAGAACTTTTCAAGTTGCACTACCTCTAGCTTTACAAATGTTGTTACAAAGTTGTATGAGTATCGTTGATATGATGATGGTTTCATCTATTGGAATGGTTACAGCGGTTGGAAATGCAACTCAAATCATTACCTTACATGATGGCATTACATGGGGAATGATTGGTGGCACAGCAATGTTTGCCTCACAATTTTTCGGAGCTAAACAAAATGATAATTTAAAAAAATGTTTTGTTTTATGCTTAATGATAGGATTGTGCAATGCTAGTATCTGGATTATCATCGCAAGTTTTTTTGGAAAAGATATCTTATATTTTTATCTTAGTGATATAGAAGTTTTACAATACAGTATGATTTATTTAAAAATCATTTTATTTTATTTAGTTCCATATGCAATTAATAATGCTTTTATGACTTTATATCGTAGTACGCACCAAACAAAAGTTACTTTAATTTTCTCTGTATCAGGTGCGCTAATGAATGTTATTTTAAATGGACTCTTTATTTTTGTATTAAATTTTGGGATAGCAGGTGCTGCATTAGGAACGGTGTTATCACAAACAACAGTTATGATTTTAAATGTTACTTATGCGATAAAAACCAAACAGCCGTTCTTTTATGGCTTGTCTATCCAAGATTTTCATTTACATAGTGATTTTGTCAAACCGATTGTTTCTAAAATGTTGCCATTAATTTTAAATGAATCGATGTTTAGTTTAGCGATGACCTTATTTGTTAAGGCTTATGGGTTACTTGGAACAACCAGTATGGATGCCTATTATGTAGCCAATCAAATATATAATATGTTTTTATTTGCAGTACGCGGTTATGGACAGGCAGTAGGTATTTTAATAGGCACTCGTCTTGGCTCAGGTCGTATTGAATTGGCAAAGCAAGAATCTGGCTATCAACTGGCATTAGCAGGCGTTATGGCGGTTATTATGTTGGTAGTAACGATAGTAGGATCCAAATTCATGGTATCCTTATTTGGTTATACATCAGGTGTTGTTTTTGAACTAGCAGTTGGGGTGGTTTGTGCCTTATCACTTAAAGTTTTCTTTAGAATGTTTAACTTTGTGATGTTCTCAACGTTAAAAGCGGGAGGAGATGCTGGAATCTTGAATTTTTTAGATGCTGGTATTGTTTACTTAGTAGGTTTACCGATCGCATTTTCAAGTGTGATGTTATTGAAGATAGAGAGTATTGTGATTGTCATCTTATTGTGTCAAATTGAGCAGCTTGTACGTTTTATTTTAACAGCTAAAAGATATCGAACTTACATTTGGGCGAAAGATTTAACGAAACTTATTGAAGCTCACTAAGAATATAAAGGATGGATTATAAATGACATATATAAAAAAATACATAGGAGATCGTTCATTTTATCAAACGACCTTTTATATTGCATTACCATTGGCTTTACAAATGTTGCTACAAAGTTGTATGAGCATTATTGATACGATGATGGTATCCTCTATTGGGATGGTTACCGCAGTGGGAAATGCTTCTCAAATATTAATGCTACATGATGGTATTAGTTGGGGAACAATTTCAGGAATTGCGATGTTTGCCTCACAATTTTTTGGTGCTAAACAAAAAGATAACTTAGGGAAATGCTTTGTACTAAGCTTAGTGATTGGGATTTCAAATGCTTTATTTTGGATGATAATGACAGGTTTTTTTGGTGGTCAAATCATGTATTTCTATTTACAAGATGTAGAAGTTTTGTATTATAGCCAACTCTATATGCAAGTTATGGTCTTTTATTTACTACCTTATGCGATTAATAATTCATTTATGACTTTGTATCGTAGTACGCACCAAACAAAGATTACCCTATATTTTTCGATTGTAGGTGCAATTGCCAATGTTTGTTTAAATGGATTTTTTATCTTTGGTTTAAATCTTGGCGTAGTAGGGGCAGCTTATGGAAGTGTAATAGCCCAAGTGATTGTATTAGGATGTAATGTAGTCTATGCAATTAAAACCAAACAAGCCTTTATTGAAAATTTTGCGCATCATTTTAAACTTGATTTAAAATTTGTAAAACCGATAGTTTATAAAATGTTACCGTTAATCATCAATGAGACCTTATTTGGCTTTGGGATGACCTTATTTGTAAAGGCCTTTGGATTGTTAGGAACTGATAGTATGTCTGCCTATTATGTGGCAAATCAAATCTTTCAATTATTCTTATTTGCTGTAAATGGCTATGGGTCAGCGGTAACGATTCTTGTTGGAACAAGACTTGGAGAAGGACGTATTGA
>JAWXUG010000152.1:0-3577 GCA_044432885.1 Erysipelotrichaceae bacterium
AACAGGGTCTCCTGTAATTCTTTGAATGACAATATGTTTTGGTAATAGTTCTAGCTGTCTTATGACTAAATCGATATATTCTTCTTTAGTTAAAGGATCAATAATCTTTTCATCGGCAAACATATTTGCTAAAGGTGTATTTTTAATAATGTGTAACATATGAATTTTTAACCCATGAAAAGGTAAGTCTTGAATATCTTTTATCGTTTGTAACATATCTTCTATTTGCTCACAAGGTAATCCATTAATAATATGGATACATACTTTAATAGGTGTTTTTGATAATTTTTCTAAACAATCTTTAAGACATTGAAAGTCATGACCACGATTAATCCATTTTGCTGTTTCATCGTTAGAAGATTGTAAGCCAAGTTCAATCCATATCTCTTTTTGACTAGTAAGACTTGCTAGATAGTCAATTTTTTCTTGTTCAAGACAATCAGGACGTGTAGCAATGGCAATCGCACACACTTCTTCACGTTGGATAAAAGGGGCTAGCATTGATTGAATTTTAGAAAGCGGACCATAGGTATTAGTAAACGCTTGAAAGTAGGGTATGGTTAAGCAGTTAGGCCATTTTCTTCGCATAACTTCAAGATTTTTATGATATTGAGTAAGTAAGTCTTGATCTTGAAAGGTATAATCACCACTACCACGAGCAGAGCAAAAGATACAACCCGAATGACTAAGCGTACCATCCCTATTAGGGCATGTAAAAAAAGCATCTAAGGACACCTTAGCTACTTTACTTTGAAATCTTGTTTTAAGATCATAATTAAAGGTATGATAACGTTTGTTATCTAAACTATATTTAAATGGATTATTCATGCTATAATCTTATCCTTTGAACCTATAAAAATCAACCAATAATACATAGGATGTAGCCAATTGATTGAATGATGGTTCCAAATAAAATAAAGTAATGAAAAATATCATGAAAACTTAAACCACTTATTTTAGGCTTTTTAATGATATAGATAATTGCTCCAATAGAATAGGATATCCCTCCAGCTGCTAAAAAATAAAGTAAGGCAGTAGGAACACTTGAAAATGCTGGTATATCAAATAGTAAAGCCCATCCCATGATAAGGTAGAGTAGGGTAGATACAAATCTTGGTGCATGGATCCAAAATACCTTTAAAAAGATACCTAAAAAGGCGATTGCAAATAATACATTTACAAACACCAATGCTTTATCAAAAGCCATATATGTTAAACAAACAGGAGTGTAACTTCCTGCAATCAAAAAATAAATCATTGAGTGGTCAATCTTGCGGGCAGTAAGTTTAAAAGGGTGAGAGTCAGATAAATAATGATAAAAACTACTTGCTGCGTACAACAAAATCATAGAGGTTGCAAAAATAATTAATCCAACTAAGGAGGCAGTCGATACTTTTTGATGATTAAACAAAATATAGATTAGATAGATTAATCCATAAACGATACCCGTAAAATGAGATAAAAAACTATTTCTATCTTGTGGTTCAAAAGAGTAAGGCATAAAAAGTCCTCCTTCTAGTTATTAATACTAGATAATATAATTATAACAACTATTTGCTAAAAGTCAACCTTTACTATAGTTTCTATATAAAAACCTGTCCATAAAGACAGGTTAATTCATGATTATTTCAGGGCCAAAAAGTATACAAAGGCCAAACACGGTAAGAATGATTGCTATAGCACCTAATAAAATAACGAGCCATATAGCCACACCTTCATATCTTTGAACATAAGATTCTTTTGGTTTAACAGGATTATAATAAACATCGACCTCTGATCCAATCGGAAATAGTTCAAAAAGTGGTGATTTCATCACGCTTGAAAGTGAGTTTTTTCTAATCTTTACTTTTAATTTTAACGGAATATTTTCCTTTGTAGTAAGATTGGTTTCTATTTTTGTTTCTACCGATTCAAAAGGGGTAGATACTGAGGTTACAATAGAACTTCGAAATTTGGGCCCTGCTACCTTGTAACTTTTACCATTTACTACATACTTTACACGAGGTAAAGAAAATCCTCCACATCTTATATTAGAAGCACCTATCACTGTGCCAACGCTATGTTCACAACATCGCTCATCCTTTTTTAGTTTTTTTAATCCAAACATATAAAAAGCAATCCATGATACAATGGCAAACGCAAAAATATACATACTCCAAAATAAATTCCAATTCATTGTTTCCCTCCTTTTAAGGTAATCCTTATGATATCTATTTACTAGTTCGTTTTTTTATTCATCGTTTTCTTAGTTTTCAATAACATCTACTGTTGTGTATAAAGATTTTTTATCAAATGATAAATAGCCTATAAAGTTATCATCTATTATATTCATTACACAATTCTTTTAATAGTATTCTAACTATGTTTGCAGAAATTTCAGAAGCTTTAGAACAGTTATTATGAAATTCTTTACTGCCACAGTGTTCTGCGGTATCAGTTACTGTTCTAACCGCGATAAAAGGAATATTGTTGACATAGCATGTTTGGGCAACGCTTGCCGTTTCCATATCGACACATAGTGGTGAGAATTTTTCGTTTAGTTCATCTCGATGATTATCTTCCACAAAGTACTCGCCAGTTATCTTTCTTCCAAAATAGACATTAGCTATTTCAGGGTGCTTGACTGTGCTTTTAGTGATTTCGAGGAGTTTTTTATCAGCTTGAAAAAATATAGACTTCATCCAAGGATGAAACTCTGTTAAGATGCTTTTTTTACATCACTATGAGCAACTTCTGTAGAAATAATGGTATCAAATAGTTTGATGTCGATGTTCATACCCCCACATGTTCCTGCATTGATGATGACAGTACAATCATAAGTGTCGATCAGTATTTGTGTAGCAATGGCAGCATTAGTTTTACATGCACCTGAAAAAAGAGTGACTATATCTGCATTTTCAATCTTACCATTATAAAACTTCAACATTGCCTTTTCAGTGATACTAGATTCTTTAATCATAGGTAAGAAAGGTGCAACTTCACGATCTCCTGCACAGATTATTCCAATTTTCATAAAATTCTCCTTGAAAAATTTATTTTAATGTTGATAGTTTAAACAAATATATATACTTGCATTGTAGCATATTGCAATAATTATTAACACAAACACTTATCTTTAGATATCGTATTTATCACCAATTTGATGAATCAAAGTAGATAATGGCTTCATCATTATGCTAAAAATGTTAGTGAAAAATTTACACTGTATATATATTTAGATGCCATTAATTAAAATAAGTCGGAATAGCTTCAAGTAATTGTTCTATGATATTTAATGGTTCCATCAACAATCCATGTTTTCAATAATAGTGTTAGTTGATAAAGGGTTCTCACGCAATTTTTTATATCCTTCAAAAAAGATTCGATTATCGTAAATATTTTGCTTGGACATGTTATACGGTCCTCCTATTATATTAATTTCATTCATAAAATCATATGTTATATATGCACAAGATATTGCTCATAATAGGACTTATTCTAAAATAAACAATTCCTCAACTGGTGTATTAAGTTCTCTTGCTAATTTCATTGCTAATTCCAACGTTGGATTATATTTGTCATTTTCAATAGCTATAAT
>JAWXUG010000153.1:0-3567 GCA_044432885.1 Erysipelotrichaceae bacterium
ATACTTTCATCTTTAATGAGATATTGTGCAAAAACATGAGATCCTTTGGCTTTTAGCTTTTCTATGATATCTTTTTCCTCAACATCCATTGCTACAAACTTATTGATTTGAATAAGTCCTGGTGCATCCGCTCTTTGAGCAGTTGCTCCATAATTAATTTCATTTAACTCAATGTTTGCCTCATTGACTAAATTTAATAATGTTTGAATTTTTTTGGTAAGAATATAGATACTCTCTTTGCCATATTTGTTTACTTTTAGATTGTTCATTGCTGTTTCATAAGTAATAATACTAATTAACATCCCTGCAGGTCGTGCTAATTTCATACTATCCTTAAGCATTGGATTATTGGCTACCTCATCATCAATAATCATTACTCGATCTACGCCTAACTTTGGTGCCCATTGTGTTGCTGTGACTCCATGTAACAATCGATTGTCAATTCTTGCTAGTTTAATGCTCATTCAAATCCTCCTTATTGTAATTGGCCTATTACTTTGAAATAGATTATATTTCATAATAAAAGCATAAACCAAATAATCACGCTCAACAATAGGAAAACGCTTACAAATCCTTATTATTTGTATTTTTACTCAATATAATCAAAATTAGTCATAATGTGTGAGCATATAGTCATTTCTTTTGATTAAAAGTATGCTATATTTATTATAAAGGAGCCACAAAATGACATATAACCATAGAAGAGATGCAATATTAGAGTTGTTAAAAGAAAAAAACACCTTGTATTTTTCAGAGATTGAAGAAGCTGTTTCAACATCAGCTGCAACACTTAGGCGTGATATTAAAAAGATGAGTGATAATAAAATGATTCAACGATTTCATGGAGGAATCAGTTTGATTCCCTATGTTGAGGATGAAATTCCTATTCATGAAAGACAAAGTATGGATTTTGATCATAAACAAGACATTGCGAAATATGCAGCCTCGCTTATTCGCTCAGGAGATATGATTTTTTTAGATTCTGGAACTACAACATTGGCGATGATTGACTTTATAAGTGAAACATCAATCACGGTTGTTACCAATGGTATTTTACACATACAAAAATTAAAAGAGAAAAGAATCAACTCTTTTCTTCTATGTGGATTTTTAAGATATCGCTCTAATGCTTTATTGGGGAGTGAGACGATAAATTTGATTAAAAAATTTAAGTTTGATAAGGCTTTCTTAGGCTCTAATGCAATTGATTATAACCAAGGCTTATCAACTACTGATGATCATGAAGCAGCGTTAAAAGATGCTACGATATCCCACTCTAATCAAGTCTACATACTGGCAGACAGTTCTAAATTTAATCGCAAGTCACTTTGTCCTATTCAAATCAGTGATGCATCTAAAATACTGTTGATTACCGATAAACAACAACCCCTTCTTAAAAATTTTAAAGTAATGGTTGTGAGCGAGTAAAAAAGCAATATTTACCTTTAAAATTGAAGTTGATATTGCTTTTTAGTTCTCAGTATCCACATGCAGTGTCCCGATAAAAAAAGCGATGAATGATATGCTTCTTACCGCATACTGTTCATCGCTTTGATTTTCGCTCATACCTTTTTGTACTTATTGTCCTAACTATTTATCACTCATTTTTATTGGACTATTTAACAGAATTTTTTTTGTATTTTGTCATTTAAATAAACTTCATTCAATTGATTTTTCGTGTATTTTAAATACGTATCTTTTGATGTATCTATCAACAGGAAATTAAAAAACCTTTCCCAACTAAAAAACTCTTTAGATTCAATATATGTTGAAGGGTCGTTCATTATTTCTCTTACTTGTTGTATTTTTATTCCATAGATTTCCTGCATCTATTGTTCCATCGTTTTGACAGAGTTGTGCAATGAAATCCAGTTTCTTCTGCGATTTCTTTAAAAGACTTACGATTTACTAATCCTATTTCGATTGCTTCTCTTGTTAAAGGGTTAAGTTGTATGTAATTAGTCATGATAGGCTCCTTTCTAAGCAGGCACATTAGTAATTATAATAAAAAAGCCTCAACTGAAAAAGGGGATATCATTTCATATCTCTATCGGCAATAATATAGAAAATGATGAATTCTAATTCTATAATTTTCTGCTAGTGTAGTGAAAAAATGATTCGGTAACTAACTGCAACCAAAGGGATGCAGTTAGTTTGCAAATTAAGGAAATTAAGGAAAATTGAAATTTAACATTTAATATGTAGATTCTTGGTGTTTGGATATGGTATAGTAAAATCAAAAAGGAGATTGAGCTCATGGATATTTCCAATATACCTATAGTAGAATTTTACAAATATTGCCTGCCAGCAGCATATCGACAAGGCTTTAAATGGGTCTGCACAGTTATTGCTCGTGAATCAGATTGTGAAAATTTATATACTTAAATAAAACATTCATGGAATTCTCTTGATAGTGTTACGGGCAACACTTTTTTACTCATGTTTGCTGGTAAGATGAATGTTAATCACGATGACTACTATCAAAATAGCATTTGTGACACTAAATATTCTTGGCGTGCAGTTTATAATGATAACATTTCTTTTGTTACAAAATCTTATCCTGATGGTCGTTTGAAGTGCAGAATAGACGAAAAAAACCATCATTTACTTGATGGGCTATCATACAACCAAACATCTTCTGTTAATTCGTTAAAAAGTTTATTTGAAATTAGAGAAAAAGATATCCCATGTTTAATTTTTATTCCATTAGATAATCATATAATTTATAATGAATCGCAACACGAGATATATAAGATTAAACTTAGTGAAAATTCAGATTTTTATTTGTATTTCAAAGAACTAGCTGAGGAAATAGAAGATATAGCATCGGAAATATCTAGGATAGAGAAATCTTTAGGTGAAATAAATTGTGATTATGATGATTTAAGCAAGGAATTGAAGGTTAGAAAATACATAATTGAAAATTATAATGCCTTTTTATCTTTAGAAAACGATTTGTTAACGTTAATTGGAATAGGTGTTGATATATATACTAAAGACTTTCTAAAGATATATATGGGAACGTTACATTTTTCATCTTTCAATAGTAACATTAGAATTGATATTCAAAACAAAATAAGAACATTGGTATCAATGTATAAATATATAGATGTGTACCCTTATACAATTATGGTTTTAGAAGATGAAATCAAATATACTCAGCAAGTACAAAATATTAAGAAACAAATTCATGAATTGTGTAATCAAAAGAATATATATCAACAGGATTTAAGTAATAGTTATCATCGACAAAGAAATGTGATAAGAGAGGTTAAAATGAGAAGTAGAAAGAAAGATATTTCCAACACAAATACAATAACTATAGGTAATGATAATACTAATATATCTATTTCACTTGGAGAAAACATAGAGAATAATCAAGTATATATATTTGATTATTCTCTTGCCAAAGAAAGTTTAGATAAGATTGCAAATGAAATCGAGAAATTACAGTTAAATAATAATTATGAAATAAAGGAAAAGATAGATTTTGCTATGGAATTATTAAATAATAATTGTAATCCTCGTAAAATAAAACCTCTTATTATGGATGTTAAAAATTTATTA
>JAWXUG010000154.1:0-3556 GCA_044432885.1 Erysipelotrichaceae bacterium
AAATTTGCTTTCAGCATCCGCCTCTTTATTGACATCGGGATGATATTGTTTTGCCATTTTACGATAAGCTCTTTTAATGTCTTGATCACTGGCTCCTTTAGCAATCCCTAGTACCTCATAATAATCTCTTTTTGCCATTGTTCCATCCTTATTCTATTGAAGTAAAACCTAGGACTCGCCTAGGATTTACGTTTATCATTACTCTTTTTCTTTGAAATCTGCATCAACGATGTTGTCATCATTAGCACCTGCATCTTGAGTTGGTTCACCTTGTGCTTGTTGTGCTTGTTGTTGATACATTGCTTCAGACATTGCTTGAGCTGCTTTTTCAAGTTCTTCAAGTTTACTTCTTAATGTATCATAATCATTGTTGTCCATTGCAGTTTGTAATTCTTCTTTTAGCTTAGTAACTTCTTGTTTTTGTTCTTCTGTTACATTTGCATTTTCTGTATTTAATGATTCATCAATTTGATGGATGAATTGTTCTGCTTTATTCTTAAGTTCAACTTCTTCTTTACGTTTTTCATCACTTGCTTTATTATCTTCAGCATCTTTCACCATTTTTTCAATTTCAGCATCACTTAATCCTGATGAATTAGAGATGGTAATCGATTGTTTTTGATTTGTTCCTTTATCTGTTGCAGATACATGAACAATACCATTTACGTCAATATCGAAGGTTACTTCAATTTGAGGTACCCCACGTCTTGCAGGTGCAATTCCATTTAATTGGAAGTTTCCTAATGTTTTATTGTCATTAGCCATTGGTCTTTCTCCTTGCAATACATGGATATCTACCGCTGGTTGGTTATCTGCTGCTGTTGAGAATACTTGCGATTTTGATGTAGGGATTGTTGTATTTCTTGGGATTAATACCGTCATTACACTTCCCATTGTTTCAATTCCTAATGATAATGGGGTAACGTCTAATAATAAGACATCTTTAACGTCACCTGAAATAACACCACCTTGAATTGATGCACCCATTGCTACTACTTCATCAGGGTTGACTGAACGGTTTGGTTCTTTTCCTAATTCTTGACGAATAACTTCTTGTACCGCAGGAATACGAGTTGATCCTCCTACAAGTAATACTTGGTGAATATCATTTTTTGTTAAGCCTGAATCTTTTAATGCTTGTCTTACAGGATCAACTGTACGATCTACTAAAGGTTTAGTCATCTTGTCAAATTGAGCTCTTGTTAATGTTGTTTCAAAGTGTAAAGGACCATCAGCTCCAGCTGAGATAAATGGTAAACTAATTTGTGTTTGTACCATTCCAGACAGGTCTTTTTTCGCTTTTTCAGCAGCTTCTTTTAAACGTTGCATAGCCATTTTATCTTTACTTAAATCAACAGCATTTTCTTTCTTAAATAAGTCAATCATCCAATCAACAATAATGTGGTCAAAGTCATCTCCACCTAATTGGTTGTCTCCAGCTGTTGCTAATACTTCAAATGTTCCATCAGCTAAATCTAGGATAGAAACGTCAAATGTTCCTCCTCCAAGGTCAAATACTAATACACGTTGTTCTTGATCTACTTTATCAATTCCAAATGCAAGTGCTGCTGCTGTTGGTTCATTGATAATACGTTCTACTTCAAGTCCTGCAATCTTACCAGCATCTTTAGTTGCTTGACGTTGTGCATCATTGAAATATGCAGGTACAGTAATAACTGCTTTTTCAACTTTTTCACCTAAATATTCTTCAGCATAGCCTTTTAGGTATTGAAGAATCATTGCACTCACTTCTTGTGGTGTATAATCTTTTCCTGCTGCATTCACTTTTTTGTCTGTCCCAATTAAACGTTTAATTGAGCTAATTGTATCTTTGTTTGTTACAACTTGTCTTTTGGCTGCATCACCAACGATGATTTCTCCATTTTTAAATGCAACAACTGATGGTGTTGTACGATTTCCTTCAGGATTAGGAATAACTTTTGATTCCTTTCCTTCCATTACCGCAACACAACTGTTTGTAGTTCCTAAATCAATTCCAATAATTTTTGTCATTTTCTTCTTCTCCTTTTATTTACTCACTTACTTTAACCATTGCTGGCCTTAAAATACGATCTTTAATTTTATAGCCTTTTTGAAGCACTTCGATGACCATATTAGGTTCAACACCTTCTTTTACTTCTGTCATCAATGCTTGGTGGAAATTGTGATCAAATGGTTGATCCAAGGCATCTATGGCCTCTACCCCTTCTTTACTTAGCGCATAAATGATTTGGTTATAAATCATTTCGACTCCCTTGCGGAAGCTTTCATTATCATTTTCTGTTGATGATGATAAAGCGCGTTCTAAGTTATCTATAGCAGGTAAAATATCTGCTGCGAAGGTTTGTATACGATACTTCTTATTCATATCCGCTTCATTTTGCAAACGACGTCTTGTATTTTCTGTGTCTGCATAGGCCTTAGCATATTCATTTTTTAATTTAACGATTTCAGCTTCTAACTCAATAATCTTGGCATTCAAGTCTAACGCTTCATCTACGATTTCTTGGTTTTCTGCTACGACTTCTTCAATGATTTCTTCCAATACTTCTTCATTGCTTACTGTTGTATCTGTTTCTTTGTTTTCTGGTTGAATCGTTTCATTCATCTTTGTCATTGTTTTCGCTCCTATATAATTTTTCAATAGAAGTAGAGAGGTACTCCATAATACCAACTATCCTATCATAATCCATTCGAGGGGGTCCTACGACCATAAATTGACCTTCCTCATTATTTACTTTAAAGGTGGTAGAAATCACTGCTAAATCACCTAACCACATCAATTTACTGCCCGTTAGCGTTTTTAAAGCTAATTCATTCGCATCTTGTTCAAGATTACGCCATATCCCATGATCTTCCAACATATTCATTAAGCCTTTTAATTTTTCAATATCGGCAAATTCTGGCTGATATAACATATTGTTTTGTCCTGAGAAATAAACGTTTTCGCTTGCAAACTTGATAAAGGCACTTACAAATGCATTAAATAACATTTCATGTCTTTCAACCTTATTGGCTAATAAAGGTCTTATCGCATGCATCTTTTCAACTACATCTGATATCTTTGTTCCCTTAAGTCGATCATTTAACAGTTCGCAACAAGTAGTTACATCTTTAAGTGGGACATTGCTATCGAATTGAAACACCTTATTCTCAGTATGACCAGTGTTGGTGATGAGTACACATACTGCATTCTTTTCATCAATCGGAAAGATTTTAATATGTTCTAGATATTGATCTCTTGCATCAGGACCAAGTACACCTGTTGCAAGGTTGGTCATCCTAGATAAAATCTCACAACTTTCACGAATCGCTTCATCTACATTCACTCTTTTTTGAGTCAATACATTTTGTAAAGGATAGGTCACACGATCATCCATGTCGATATCATTCTTCATGAGATGCTCACAATAAAACTTATACCCTTTGATCGATGGAATGCGACCACTTGATGTATGAGTTTTTTCTAAATAGCCCTTTTCTTCAAGGGACATCATATCATTTCTAATCGTCGCACTTGAGTAAGGTAAATAATACTTCTGCATCAAGGTTTTAG
>JAWXUG010000155.1:0-3535 GCA_044432885.1 Erysipelotrichaceae bacterium
TCGTTTAATAATCTTATACATTTTTATTCTCCCCCTTTAATTTGTACGTTTAAAATGGTTTCTTCTAATATGGATTTAAAGTACTGCATGCTTTTTTCATCATGGGCATGAAATCCTTTTTCAATCGTTCCATCACTTTCTTTAAAATATTGCAATGAATAACGACGCGCTCCACTTAACCACTTAGCAATTAATTGAATATCTTTTTCATCATGTAATTCTTTTACAATCGTTGTTCTAAATTCATAATCTTTAGCAAGATTTCGAATCAGCTCTACCGACTTCAAGATAGGTTCTATTTTAAAATCTATGTCCTTTAATCCTACCGTTAATGCATACTTATCTGGTGCATTTTTAATATCCATAGCCACATAATCTACAAGTCCGGTATGCAAGACTTTTTCAAGTGCATCAGGATAATAGCCATTGGTATCCAACTTCACCAAATAGCCTGCTTCCTTAATCTCCTGAATAAAAGTTAATAAGCCTGAATGCAACATTGGTTCACCACCTGTGATACATACCGCCTTTAAAACTCCTTTACGTTTATTCAAAAAGGCAAAAATATCATCCTTATTTAAATAACGAATATCTGCAGGGACATAAACTAAATCTTTATTATGGCAAAATGGGCATTTAAAGTTACACCCGCTACTAAACAAAGTACACGCCATTTCATTTGGATAATCTAGTAAACTTAATTTTTGAATACCCGCAAATTTTATCTCTTCATCTTCCTCTAAAAACACCTTAGAATTATCCGCCATATTCTCAATCAATTTAGTACTTTGACCTTCATCTAAGCCATACAATATTTGAGAAACACATGCATTTCTAATTTGATAAAGCTTAGGCATTAGTAAGGTGCCCTTTTGTGTCATATATAGCTGTTTAACACGTTTGTCTTGTACAGAGATACTCACTTGTACATAATCCTCATCCACAAGTTTTTGAATCGTCTTACTAATCGTCCCTTTATCGAATTCTCCTAATTCTGTCAATTTCTGCATCGTGATTCCATTATTTTCATTAATCATCAATAAGAATAAAAATTGCCCTGAGCCAATCGAAAAGGGTGCTAAATATTTATCTAAGTATTTTTGTGTGAAACGATAAAGAGCTGAAATATCAGATAATAAACGATTCATATATTCACCTCTATTTAAATTAGTTGAATATCCAACTAATTGTTATGTACTTTTATTTTATGCTTATTTTTTATAAATTACAATCTTTTTGCATAAAAATATAAAAATCGCTTTTATTGTAAAAGTTTTTGAATATGCTATCGTAATCTTAATGTAAGGAGGCTCTATGATTGACTTTTTGACACCCCATTCCCTTAAGCTTGGAATCGCATTAGCCCTTTCTATTTTATTTGCTCAAACCTTCCACTTTCAGTACCCCTATTTTATCGCTATGAGTGCCATCATTTCTTTAAGCACCACATCTCTTTCCTCCGTTGCCGCCCTAAAAAACAGAACAATAGGCACCATCTTAGGCGCTTTAATTGGAATGATGCTAACTTATCTTTCTAAGGGTAATTTTCTTTTAAGTGGATTAGGAATGATTTTTCTAGCCACTTCCTTAAGCCACTTAAATATGCCTTCTGCCATTGGGATTTCAGGGTATGTATTGGCAGCTGTTATGTTAAATACAGGAAGTGATGTGTTCACCTATACCCTTGATCGAACCATTGATACGCTAATTGGTGGAATTATCGCTATTCTAGTAAGTATATTAATTTTACCAAGATACTCCTATAAAAAGTTTTTAAAACGCTTAGACATTCTTTGGGACTTTACTTTTTCCATTATGTACAATCTCGAAAACAATCAACTGAAACTTGAACAAATCGAAGAGATCCCAACACAAATCGATGACTTTCAACAAGACTTAAACAACTTTAAACAAGAACCTTTTTCTAAATTTAACCATCATTTACCAACAAATTATGATACTCACCTTACTCTTTTAAAGGATTTATATATTCATCTTTCAGCGATAAACCAAACCTCTGATAATCATATTTTATCCTTCCACCGACAAGAAAGTATAAACTTATATAATCAATATCTAAAATCTTATGAATAAGCAATTAAGGTTGTTTCTTTTGTAAAGATTGATTTTCTACCATTTTAGCAGTATCTTTATAGATAGAAATGGGGAAAATTATGTTAAATTTTGTTGGCTTAAGAACGATTAAAACGGGGATTGCTGTGACAATCGCTATCATTATATCTAACCTGCTAAACTTGGAATATCCATATTTTGTCGCAATGACTGCCATTATCTCAATGGATAAAACTGCCTTGTCATCCATTCTAATGTGGCGAAATCGCACCTTTGGCACCTTATTAGGAGCAACTATTGGAATTTGTTTCAGTTATATTTCACGTGGTAATCCACTCCTATGTGGGATAGGGTTTATCCTTGCAGTAACCATTTTAAACAAACTTAAAATGAGCGGAGCAGTTCCTGTTTGTGGTTTTGTACTATGTGCAGTCATGGTTCATACCATTAGTAGCCCATTAATCTATGGATTCCACCGTACCTTAGACACTTTAATAGGTGGTGCCATTTCACTGGTTGTCAACATTTGTATATTCCCCTACTACCATAGCAAATCTTTGCACAATGAACTTGATGCTCTTTGGGATTATACCCATGATTTAATTGATAAGACTACCAATGAAACCCTTAGCACCCAAGATACTGAAAAAATCAAATCAATGACCTATAAATTTTCTAATGAATTTCAAATTTATACCGATGAAGTCTTTTTCAAACAAAGAGATCAGGTCGCAATAAAATGTCAAAACCACCTGAAAATGTTAGAAAAACTTGCATTACATCTTCATTCTATGATTGATGCCAAAGACAAAAATAACACCGTTTATCACTATCATCAACAAGAAGCATTAAGCTTTTATCAACGCTATTTAAACAGCTTGTAACAAACGAGTTAATTTCTGAAATTTCCTCTTGATTTTATCCCTATTAAAGCATATAATTTTAACATTGATGAAAGGTATTAAAAAAAACGAACCAGGTAGTTCGTGGATTTTATACCCTTTTTTTATGGGCGAAAGGAGCTTTATGAAACATATTTTTATTACAGGTGGTGTTGTTTCCGGACTTGGAAAAGGCATTACTGCTGCATCACTTGGTCGCTTACTCAAAGATCGAGGCTACAAAGTTATTTCACAAAAATTAGATCCGTATATTAACGTAGATCCAGGGACCATGTCTCCTACTCAACATGGAGAGGTTTTTGTAACTGAGGATGGTAGTGAAACTGATTTAGATTTAGGTCACTATGAACGTTTTATTGATGAAGATTTAAATAAATACTCAAATTTAACTGCAGGGAAAGCTTATTTCAATGTCCTTTCCAAAGAAAGAGAAGGCGCTTATCTTGGAAGTACCATCCAAGTAATCCCTCACATTACTAATGAAATCAAACGTTTTATTACAAACGTAGGAAAATATAGTGACGCTGATATTGTTATTACGGAAATTGGAGGAACAGTTG
>JAWXUG010000156.1:0-3462 GCA_044432885.1 Erysipelotrichaceae bacterium
TTTTCTTATTGCTCATATTATAATGCTAATAAATTTAATATTGCTTCCACATAAATCTCTGTTTGCAATAATAAATGATCTATGGTAATAAATTCATTGGCATCGTGAGCATGGGTATCTTCTGCTCCTGGAAATCCTCCTCCAAAGGCAATACAATTGTTGATTCCTTGTGAATACGTTCCTCCACCAATTGTAAATGGTTTTGCGTCATAGTCTTTAGTCACTTTATGATAAGCACTTAATAAAGATTGAATCATTGGACTTTGTGGGTCATAAAATAATGGAGATTTACCACTCACATCTTCTAAATGACATCCATCAATTGCACAACTTGCATTCAATCTTTCAATAAGTGGTTCATAGCTTAAGGTTACAGGATAGCGAATATCCATAGTGAATGAAATTTCATCATTTTCTTTTTTAACAACCCCTACATTTAATGTTAAAGCTCCATATTCATCACTTACCTGTACATGCGCTTTTTCCCCATTGGTATCTAAGCCAATTACTTGATTATAAGCATCTACAAATAAATCATTCATTCCTGCTTCTTTTAATCCAACCATTAAGTATGAAAAAGCATTGATTCCCTGTTGTGGTCCTGCAGCATGAGCTGAAACACCTTTTACTTCAACATCCACATTTTCATTGACATCAAAAGTAATTGTTAATTTATTTTTTTCTAAGAATTCTTTTAAGATTTCGATATTAAAACTATCTTTTTTAAGGGTTGCTTTTACTTTAGCACATACGACATTTTTAGCTACACCACCTTCAATTGCTAGAATTGATGATGTTTTCCCAAAGAAGGTTCCACTAATGTGGCCTTTTTCACCATGGATACCAGGGAATGCTCCATCTGGTGTAAATCCATAATCGATATGTCCTTCTTTTTCTACATAATGAGCAAGACATTTTGACCCTGTTTCTTCATTAGAACCAACAATTAAACGAATTCTTTTATTAAATTCTACTTTATTATCCATTAAAATACGTAGTGCATATAAAGCAGCAATCACAGGTCCTTTATCATCAGACGAACCACGAGCAAATAATTTTCCATCTCTTTGCGTTAAAGTTAAAGGATCACTATCCCATCCTTCACCTACAGGAACAATGTCCATATGGCCAAGAATTCCAATTAACTTTTCTCCACTACCAACTTCTCCATATCCACAATAATTTTCAAGATTAGTTGTTTTAAAGCCATAATTTTCAAAAATTTGAAGCGCTGCCTCAAGACATCTAGCATTTTCAAGTCCAAACGGATACTTTGGATCGCTTTCATCTAGTTCTGAATTGTACGATACGAGTGTTGCTAAATCTTTAATCATTTCTTCACGATACTGTTCTACTTGTAATTTTACGTCCATTTTTCTTCTCCCTTTTTATTATTTTATTCAAAAATGATGCTTACAGGGCAATGATCTGACCCTAATACATCTGTGTGAATGATACTATCCTTTACCCTATCCATGACACGATCACTGACTACAAAATAGTCAATTCTCCATCCTGTATTCTTTTCTCTTGCACGGAAACGATAAGACCACCAACTATATTCCACCTTTTCAGGATATAGGTCGCGATAGGTATCACTAAATCCTGCATCCAACAACATTTGGAAACGTTCACGTTCCTCATCACTAAACCCTGCATTACGACGATTGGTTTTAGGATTTTTTAAGTCGATTTCATTATGTGCAACATTTAAATCTCCACAATAAACAACCGGTTTATTTTGATCTAATTTTACTAGATGCTTTCTTAAATCATCTTCCCAATGCATGCGATAATCAAGTCTTGCAAGCCCTTCTTTTGAATTAGGCACATAAGCCACCACAAAATAAAACGCATCAAATTCAAGGCTGATTACACGCCCTTCTTGAGGATGATCCTCTCCTTGGATATCATAACTTACAGATAATGGTTCAAGCTTTGTGAATATTGCTGTACCTGAATATCCTTTTTTCTCTGCACTATACATATATTTATGATAACCATCAAATTCAATATCTAATTGATCTGGCTGCATTTTTGTTTCTTGTATCGCAAATATATCTGCATCTTCTTGTGCGAAAAAATCATAAAACCCCTTTGTTACAACTGCTCTTAACCCATTTACATTCCATGAAATAAACTTCATTCAACCACCTCTTGATACGCTTCCTCTTTGTATCCTACTAACACTTTATCCTTAAGAATTAAAAGAGGTCTTTTTACCAACATACCATCTGTTGCTAATAACGTGTACTTTTCTTGTAAAGACATCTGCTTTAATCGATCTTTTAAGCCCAAACTTTTATAAACTAAACCTGAAGTATTAAAAAATTTTTGAATATCTAATCCAGATAATTCATGCCAAGATTTGATTTCATCAGCACTTGGATTTTCTGTTTTAATATCTCTAAATACAAACTCAAAATCGCTTGCTTGTAAAAACTTCATCGCTTTTTGACATGTTGAACATTTGGGATAACACACAAATAAACTCATGATTTCTTCCTTTCCGGGATAATCTCTATCCAATATCCATCTAAATCTTGAATAAAGTAAATACCCATATCCTTATTTTCATAACATATACAACCCATCTCTTGATGCAATTTATAATATTCATCAAATGCATCGGTTACAAATGCTAAATGAAATTCTTCATCACCTAAATCATATTTTTCTTTACGATCATATAATTCTGTCAATTCTAATACAAAGTCACTTTCATCATTTCCTAGATAAACAATCTTAAAGGATTCTTTCTCTATTGTTCTTTGTACTTTTAAACCAAGTGCGCGTTCATAAAAAACCAAACTTGATTCAATGCTTAATACATTAAAATTAAAATGCGCAAATTTAATCATAGTGCCCTCCAATTACTTATAATCATACCACAAACTACCATTGATAAGCTAACTCCGTGCTCAACCTCTTAGATTCTAATCGATGTTGTAAATTCACTATCATTGGATGATGGATTTTTGTTGGTAATCATCCAGCATTTCGTGTAAACTATTAATGGGTGATTAAACGTGAATTTTATAGAAATAAATGAAGATAGATTTCAAACATATGCAAGCCAACATCCTCTAAGAACTTTCTTACAAACAAAGAATATGGGGAGCTTTCAACAAAGCAGAGGCCAACGCATATATTATTTAGCAGTAGAACAAAATCAAGATATTGTGGCTGCTGGTGTTTTTATGGGCGCAAAAACAAATTTTGGTTATTATTATAGTTGTCCATGTGGCTTTTTAATGGACTATCATGACAAGGCTTTATTATCATTTTATACCGCAGGTATTCAAGCTTTTTTAAAAAGTAAAGATGGCTATCTACTTAATATTGAACCTGAAATTTTATATCAAGAAAGAAATATTGATGGAAAGATTGTTGAAGGTGGCTTCAATAATCAATCTGTTGTCGATAACCTTATTGATTGTGGCTATGCTCACAATGGCTTTT
>JAWXUG010000157.1:0-3441 GCA_044432885.1 Erysipelotrichaceae bacterium
ATTGACGTTGTGTTTGTGTTTATTCTTATTTAGTTTTCAAAGATCTCTCACATCACCTTTCCGCTTCCGCTTCCCGATGTCGCTTGTTTATAATACTATCTTTTCGCTCCCTTTGCAAGTGCTTTTTTTACTTTTTCATATTTTCACTTAACCTTTTTTTATCATAGCTACTTTATATACTATTTTTACAGAAATAAAAAGGAACTCTGGTCTAACACCAAAGTTCCACTTATACTATTTTTCTTATTCTTTTGAAGCCTTTTTAGCCCACTTACCAATAAGTGGCAACTGATAAGTTTTCCAGTTATAAGCATTGAATGCTGAGAAAAGACTAAGCACTGTAATCGTAACACTCACGACCAACACAATAATAGATACAATACCAATAATTACAGCAAGAAAACCTACACTGCCTGAACTCATTCCGAACATACCTAGGGTAATAGTAATGATAACTGCAATAAAATTAAATATTGTATTTGCAATTAATAAGAATAATTCTTGATAGGCATGAAACCTCACCAATGTGCTTTGTTTTTCCATAAAGATAACAACACCAATAACTAGCCATCCGATAAAAGCGTAGTCAGTCAAAAACCAAATAATCAAAATCGGTAAAACATAAATAAGTGCAGACACAATATTAGCATCCAAACCTAATGATGATTTATGTTGATTGTATTTCATAACGCTTCCTCCTAATATTTCTTTTCTCGTCTTATTGTAGCACCTAAGCTATTCAATTTACCATCCAAATCATCATATCCACGGTCAATATGGTAAATTTCTCTAATGGTTGTTTGTCCTTTTGCCATCAATCCTGCGATAACAAGAGCTGCTCCACAACGTAAATCTGTAGCTTCTACTTCTTCCGCATAAAGATCAGTTCTTCCATGTATTGAAGAGGAACCTTGGCTTAAATCAATATTAGCTCCCATCCTTTGAAGTTGCACACAGTTTTTAAAGCGTTCTGGATAAATCGTATCTTTCACCTTAGAAGTTCCATTTACTTTTGTAAGCAGTGTACTTAGAGGTTGTTGTAAATCTGTTGGAAAACCTGGATAGGGTTGGGTTTTAATATCTATCGGTTGTAAATCTTCACTTTCTTTCACAACTACCTTATCTATCCCAATCTCTAAATTAACATTCATTTCTTCAAGCTTTAATAGTAAAGCCTCTAAATGTTGTGGAATAACATTGGTAATCTCCATATGCTTAGCACATGCTGCTGCCATAATAATATAAGTCCCTGCCTCAATTCGATCAGGAATAATTTCATGAGTACAGCCATGTAATGTTTCTACACCATCAATAGTAATCACGTTAGTTCCAGCTCCCCTAACTTGAGCACCCATCTTATTTAATAATGAGGATACGTCGATAATTTCAGGTTCCTTTGCTGCATTTTCAATAACTGTTCTACCTTTTGCATAAACCGCAGCCATCATTATATTAATAGTTGCTCCTACCGAAGCGATATCTAAATAAATTTTAGTACCTATCAATTCTTTAGCACAAACATGCATATATCCTTCTTCATTAGTAATCGTAGCACCTAAGGCTTCAAAACCCTTCAAATGTAAATCGATTGGACGAGGCCCAAGATAACATCCACCAGGCATCTTCATTTTTACTTCTTTGAATTTCCCTAATAATGCGCCCATAAAATAATAAGATGCGCGCAACTTTGAAACATATGGATTGTCTAATGCAATATTTTTTAAATATGTTGGATCAATTATAATGTGATCCCCTTTATGATGCACCTCTACATTTAAGAAGGATAACAAATGTGAAAGTGACTCCACATCCGCAATATCTGGCACATCATAAATCGTGATTGGTCCATTCGCTAAAATAGTAGCAGGAATTAGAGCTACAGTAGCATTCTTTGACCCACTAATACGTACACTTCCCTCTAATTTCGATCCGCCTTCAATGACAATTACTTCTTCCATTTTTTACCCTTCCATTCTTTTTAAAACTAATTCTTTTAACTCACTCATACTTTCCACATGAGCATCTGCTTGACTTTGATCAATTCCAAATAATCGATCAATTTTAGCAATGGTAAATACCTTTGCACTTACACCTGCCATAATCCCATGGCAAGAGTCTTCATATACAATCGCCTCATCGGCTTTTAAACCCAATTTTTTTAGAGCGTGTAAATAAATTTCAGGATTAGGTTTGCTTAATACAAAATCTTCCCCCGAGATTATTTCATCGAAACAATCCTCGATATTAAGAGAATGAACACACTCCTCAATAGCTACCAAAGGAGATGAAGAACAAACAGCCATCTTTAATCCCATCTTCTTAAATTCTCGAATGCATTTCACAACATCCTCGAATACATAATCTGGGTAAACTAAGGGATGAACTTCATAATGTTGCTCATTAAATTGACATACTTCTTCTTTTGTATATCGGTGTTCTAATAATTCTGCAAATATTTGATAAGTAACATCCATCGTCGTTCCAATAACTCGATGAATATCTTTTTTTTCACCTGTAAACCCAAGATTTTTTAATAAAAAGTAACTTTCATTAATATAATAAATTTCACTATTTATTAAGATACCATCCATGTCAAATAAAATCCCTTTAAGCATACTGTCCTCTTTCTTTTATTGATAGTCCAATCTATTATAACAAAAAAGATTGAAATAGGTTCACTTTATTTCATAATTATTAATTCGTATTCTTGATTACCTAATCCTAGTTTTTCAGCATGTTCCACGCATGTTTTCCAGTTTGTTTCAGGATGCGTGTTTGTGAAATGATCATGATGATGATGTTCCTTTTTATCAAGTTGGCTACCTGGGATAATTGGCGAGCGATTACATGCATCAGCACAAGCACAATCTAGTGCGACTGGGTCAAATGATGCAAACATCCCAACATCTGCACAAATTGGCATATCGTTTTCACTATGACAATCACAACATGGGCTAATATCAATCGCTAAGCTGATATGGAAATGAGGACGATCTTTTAATACTGCTAAGGTGTATTCAGCAATCTTTTCATTCAAAATATCGTTTGCTTCATCCCATCTAGTTTGAATGGCATCAAAATGACACATGCCAATACAACGTCCACATCCTACACACTTCGCTTCATCAATCACTGCTTTTTTATTTTCATCAAAAGAAATCGCACTGTGAGCACATATTTTCATACATTGACCACACGCTTTACACATTTCACTATGTACAAATGGCTTGCCACTATTATGCTGTTCCATCTTACCAGCACGACTACCGCAACCCATACCGATATTTTTCAATGTTCCACCAAAACCTGTAGCTTCATGACCTTTAAAATGGGTCATTGATATGATAATATCGGCATCCATGACAGCTTTGCCAATTTTAGCTTCTTTTACATGTTTGCCATCGATTGGTACAAGTGCCTCATCTGTCCCTGTTAATCCAT
>JAWXUG010000158.1:0-3416 GCA_044432885.1 Erysipelotrichaceae bacterium
GGTTGTAAACTAGCAGTTATTGATCAAACAGGAAAGATGCTTAAGATAGAAACTATTTATCCAACTGCACCTCATTTTAAAGAAAAAGAAGCGACCAATACCATTGTTCAATTATTTAAACTTTATCCGATAGAAGTGATTGCTATTGGGAATGGAACTGCATCAAGAGAAACCGAAAGTTTTATTGCCCAAGTGATTTCACAAAATCAGTTAAAAGCAAATTACACGATAGTTTCAGAAGCTGGGGCTAGTGTATACAGTGCAAGTGATTTGGCGAGAAAAGAATTTCCAGATTTACAAGTTGAACAACGCTCAGCAATATCGATTGCTAGAAGATTGTTAGATCCTCTTGCTGAATTAATCAAAATTGATCCAAAAAGTATTGGAGTAGGCCAATATCAACATGATTTACCTGTTAAAGAGTTACAAGAAAGATTAGATTTTGCGGTTAGTAAGAGTGTTAATAGAGTAGGGGCAGATTTGAATACAGCAAGCTATGAGCTGTTAACCCATATTTCTGGATTAACAAAGACAACCGCTCAAAACATCATTGATTATCGAAATGAGCATGGTTTATTTACGAATAGAAGTGAATTAAAAAAGGTAAAAAAACTTGGACCTAAAGCGATTGAGCAATGTGTGGGATTTTTAAGAATTACTCAAGGAAGTAACCCTTTAGATAAAACCTGTATTCACCCTGAAAGCTATGATATCGTTAATCAAGTTTTATCTTTGTTGGAAAATAAAGAGATTGGCACGCAACCATTACGTGATGAATTAAATCAATTTGATCTAACTGCATTAGCTACACAATTAGGGTGTGATCAGTACACTTTAAAAGACATTATTGATGCTTTAAAAGAACCACTAAGAGATTATCGTGATCAATATGATGGTCCTTTGTTAAAGAAAGATGTTTTAAAGTTAACAGACTTAAAAATTAAAGATCAACTTGAAGGTGTTGTAAGGAATGTAGTTGATTTTGGGGCTTTTATTGATATTGGTCTAAAAGAAGATGGGCTGGCTCATATTTCTAAACTATCAAAACAACGTGTACAACATCCAAGTGATGTAGTTTCTGTGGGAGATATAGTGAAGGTATATGTTTATGACATTGATCAACAACGTAATAAAGTACAACTAAGTCTTGTAGATTGGGATTAAGTATGAAGATTATAATGGATGAAAAAATGATGCAACGCTCCCTAAAACGCATGGCACATGAAATTTTAGAAAGAAATAAGGGATGTCAAGATGTCATTTTATTAGGTATTAAAACACGAGGAGAACATTTAGCTCGAAGACTGGCAGAAAATATCTATGAAATTGAAGGCTGTCCAGTGCAATGTGATGCGATAGATATTCGATTTTGGCGTGATGATATTGAGAATAATGATCAAGCTATCCCACAATTAAATGTAGATCTAAAAGACAAAATCGTTATTTTAGTAGATGATGTATTTTATAAAGGTAGAACAGTTCGCGCTGCTATGGATGGTGTGATGTATTATGGGCGTGCAAAGTCTATCCAATTAGCTGTTTTAGTGGATAGGGGCCATCGTGAATTGCCTATTCGTGCGGACTATATTGGGAAAAATTTGCCAACAAGCTTAGAGGAAGAAATTGATGTTCATCTAAGTGAAATTGATACAATAGAAAATGTTATATTAAAATGAAAAAGGCGAAAGCCTTTTTTCTGTAAATATGTAAACAAAATGTAAAATATTTAAAAAATTATGATATAATCATAAACATGAGAATAAAAAATAAAATATTAGGGTGGTTTAGATGGCAATCATTGATTGATTCATCTCATGTGATTGCTTCAATGCCAAGCAATCGAGAAATTATTACAAGAACTTTTAAAATCGCTTGGCCAAGTGCTGTGGAAAGCATTTTAATTGCGCTTATCGCAGCGGTCGATATGATGATGGTAGGTGGATTAGGGAAGGAAGCAGTAGCGGCTGTAGGGATTACAAGTCAACCAAAAATGTTGATATTAGCAGTGATATTATCCTTGAATATTGGATTAACTGTACTTGTATCAAGAAGAAAAGGGGAAAATGATCAAGAAAGTGCAAATCGTTATTTAAGACATTGTGTGCTTATTTCAATTGGTGTTTCTTTCACATTAAGCTTGTTAGGATTCACTTTTGCTGAACCTTTATTAAGTTTTGCGGGAGCCAATAGTGATTATCTTGACTTAGCTGTTAACTATTTTAAAATCATTATGATTGGAAATTTCTTTTACAGTATTGGATTAACCATTACTGCTGCACAACGTGGTGCAGGAAATACCAAAATTTCTATGAAAACGAATTTAGCAGCTAATTTTGTCAATTTATTTTTCAATGCTATGTTGATTAATGGATTATTCTTCTTCCCAAAATTAGGGGTAACAGGGGCTGCCATTGCAACAGCTATTGGGAACATTGTATCTCTAGTTATTGCTTTTTATTCAGTGACAAGAAAAAATGGTTTCTTACGTTTATCATTTAAAGATAATTGGCGTTTTGAAAAGAATGTTCTATTAGATATTAAACAAATTACAACACCAACGATGGTTGAACAAATTTTCTTAAGAATTGGTTTCTTTGTCTATGCGATGTCTGTTGCTTCTTTAGGAACTGTAGAATTTTCAGCACATCAAGTTTGTATGAATGTTATGACGATTACCTTTGCCTGTGGGGATGGATTGCAGGTAGCTGCAACCAGTCTTGTAGGGCAAAATTTAGGGGCAAAAAGACCAGATTTAGCGATGGTTTATAGTCGTTTAGCGCAACGTGTTGGTTTAATTGTTGGGATTACGATGTGTATCCTAATAACTTTATTTAGAGGACAAATTATGTATCTTTTCATCCAAGATATGGAGGTAATTGCAATGGGGCAAGTACCAATGATGATTTTAGGTATTACGGTTTTATTCCAAGTACCTCAAGTAATCACTGTTGGAAGTTTAAGAGGAGCAGGGGATGTTAAATTTGTTGCGGTATTAATGATGATAAGCGTAGCTATTGTAAGACCGGGTTTAACTATTTTCTTAGCTTATGGATGTAATCTAGGGTTGTTTGGTGCATGGATGGGCGTTTTAATTGATCAATTTACCCGATATATGGTAAGTAATTATCGCTTTAAACAAGCTAAATGGATGAGTATTAGTGTATAAAAAAATGTGCAGATATACAAATTTTTAATCATATAAAATAATAAAATCAAGATGATGGAAACTTTCATTTGTTCCCCATCTTTTTTATTGTTCTGTATATTGAAAAATGCATTAAATTTAATGTGTTTATATGTGAAAAATACTGAAATTTGTGAAAATATATTAATTTGTACGCTATAACCCTTTAATCTTTTGAAACAATGGACTATAATTAAAATGTCAAATTACAATAGGAGGATATTATGGCAAA
>JAWXUG010000159.1:0-3372 GCA_044432885.1 Erysipelotrichaceae bacterium
CTTCCAAACATACCTGAAGTTATTTATCATGCTCAACACTTTCATGATGTCCTCGCTTTTTTAAAACAATATTTATAACTTGACCATTTCTATCGAAATGGTTTTTTTGTCATTAAACTGTTTTTTGTTTCTTTAAATTTGATAAAAAAAGGTCTATAATAAATGCAATATAGGAGGATTTATCATGCAAAAAGTTACGTTAGGATATGAACCAAAGGATGCTTTAGGATATTTTGAGGCCTTCTCAGCAATTCCAAGAGGTTCGTTTAATGAAAAAGCAGTAGCAGAGTACATCTATCAATTTGGTTTAGATTTGGGATTAGAAAGTTACATTGATGAATCATGGAATGTAATGATTAAAAAACCTGCATCTGCAGGATGCGAAAATGCACAACCTATCTTATTACAAGGACATACGGACATTGTTTGTGTAAAATTACCTGAAAGTGATCATCAATTTGAAACCGATCCACTTCCTTTATATGTCGAAAACGGTATGTTGAAAAGTAAAGGTACAACACTAGGAGCTGATGATGGGGTAGCTGTTGCCTACATGATGGCTTTATTATCAAGAAACGATATCGTACATCCAGCACTTGAGTGTGCATTCACTTCAATGGAAGAAGTAGGACTATTTGGTGCGATCGCAATGCCTAAGGAATGGGTTAGTGCAAAACGTATGATTAATATGGATGCTGGCTCTATTAGCTCAGGAAAAACAATCGTTTCATGTGCTGGTGGATATGAACTTAAATTTACGACGACCCCTATTTGGCAGAAAGCTAGTGGAAAAGCCATCCACCTTGCTATCAGTGGTCTAAAAGGAGGGCATTCAGCAGGAGCCATTGATAAGGGACGTGGAAATGCTGCTAAATTAATGGCTAGAATTCTAAATAAAGTAGAAGAAGTAACCCCTGTAAATGTTGCTACATTCTACGGTGGGGATAAAATGAATGCTATTATTAGTGCTTGTGAAACAACCATTTGCGTGGAAGATGATACTGCTGCTTTAGCTGTAATCGAAAAAGTTTCTGCAGAAATTAAAGAAGAATTAAAAGTCACAGACGAAGGATATACATGCCACTTTAAAACCACTTCATCACCTGAAAAAATGTTGGAACATACGCAAAGTAAACGCTTTGTTCAAATGGCATTAGTGATGCCATCCCAAGTTAGAGATATGAGTTTTGAAATTGAAGGTCACATTTTATGCTCTACAAATCTTGGTGCTGTACAAGTAAATGAAGATGAAATCTTATTCTGGTCACTTACAAGAAGTGGAGAAGATACACGTATGGTAGCCCTTGTTGATGAAGTAAAAGCTATAGCTGATGTCTTTGGATATAAAGTTGAAACCGGTGCTACTTTCTTTGGTTGGAAATATAATGCCAAATCAGCTTTACGTGATATTCATATTAACTTAGTAAAAGAAGTCTTTGATGTTGATTTAAGAGTCGAAGCGGCTCATGGTGGGCTTGAATGTGGCATTTTCTATGGCAAAGATAATGAATTAGATATTATTGCCTTATCTGCTGATTCAAGCGGAGCACATACACCTGAGGAAACACTAAATCTTGCATCATTCAATGATACATTTGAATACCTATTAAAACTACTTGAAGTTTTGACCACAAAATAAACAAAAGTCGCTATTCGCGACTTTTTATTTGGCTAATCTATTTGTACAATCCAATCAAATGGTGATTCTATTTTTCCATACTGAATACCTGTCATTGTATCATATAACTTTAGCGCTATTTCTCCAGTTTGTAATCCATTAATCTCCATCACTAAGTCATTCCATTTAAGTCTTCCTACCGGAGAAATAACCGCTGCTGTTCCACTTCCAAATACCTCTTGTAAACTTCCATCATGGTAAGCCTGTGCAATTTCATCAATAGAAATTTTTCTCTCACTTACCTTATATCCCCATGATTGACATAATTTTATAACAGAATCTCTTGTAATTCCTGGAAGAATCGATCCATTTAATTCAGGTGTAATAATTTCATCATTAATCTTGAAAAAGATATTCATTGCACCGACTTCTTCTATGTATTTACGATGTACGCCATCTAACCATAAAACTTGTTCATAGTTTTGCTTATGTGCTTCTTCTTGGCCTAAAAATGAAGCAGCATAGTTTCCTGCTGTTTTAGCAAAACCCATTCCTCCAGGTGTTGCACGTACATAATTGTTTTCAACATATATATTCACAGGATCCAATCCACTCGCATAATATGCTCCTGATGGAGACAATAAAATGATGAACAAATACTGATCACTTGGTTTTACCCCTAAATATGAATCTATCCCAATAATAAATGGTCTAATATATAAAGATGCTGCCTCACTATGTGGAACCCAGTCTTTTTCTATTTGCAGCAATTGCTTTAAGGCTTCTAATGCGAATTCCTCGTCAATTTCTGGAATCACAAGACGTTTATTCGACACATTTAAACGCGCAAAATTATCTTTAGGCCTAAACAGTTGAATCTTGTTATCCTGCGTACGATATGCTTTTAAACCTTCAAATACTTCTTGTCCATAATGTAAACATTTAGCAGCAGGACTTAAAGAAATATTTTGATATGGAACAATCTTAGGATCATGCCATCCTAGCCCAGTATCATATTGCATGACAAACATATGATCGGTAAATAATTTTCCAAAACCAAGACTCGTTTCATCAAGTGGCTTTTCTTTTTTATTCTCACTTAACTCTAATTGAATTTTTTCCATCATGACACCCCTTTTTTATTAATTTCAATTATAGCACCATCCTCCATAAAAAAAGAATATCATTTCGATATTCTCTTAACTATTATGAAATTTTAGTCAGTTCGTGAATTTTCCAGTCTAAACATGAGTCATCTACCATTTTCACATATTCACTCATATGTTCACTGCCTCTATTACTTTCCCAACTATCGTATCCTGTCCAATGTTCAACAATAATAAATTTGTTGGGATCTTTATTATCTTGGTGTAAATCATATCTCAAACATCCATTTTGTCCAAGTGAATCATGAATTAGCTTTAATAATGCTTCCTTTAAATACACTGTTTTATCCTCTTTAACATTGAGTGTTGTAATGATTGTCAGTACATTCATATGTTCTCCTTTATATTCATGTAATTAATTCTTCTTTTAATAATCTTGATTTAGGTAAGACAGCATTAAAATCATTTTCATGCGTTCCTATTGCTACCATCAATAATGAAGTATATCCTTTTTCTCTTAATCCCAATACATCATCTAATGTATGCATCATAAACCCTTCCATAATAAGAGAATCTAATCCTAAAGCACTTACTCCTAATATAAAATGACCTGCATTCAAATAGACTTGTGCATCCAACCAATGTTGT
>JAWXUG010000160.1:0-3287 GCA_044432885.1 Erysipelotrichaceae bacterium
CTGATTTACAAGGATTAGAGGAAAAATTAAAAGGGAAAGTAACTGCATATTGTGGGTTTGATCCAACTGCTGATTCATTGCATATTGGACATTTACAACAAATTATGCTTTTAAGACGCTACCAACAATCAGGACACCGCCCCATTGCATTGTGTGGGGGCGCAACTGGAATGATTGGAGATCCAAGACCTACTACAGAAAGAAAATTAATTACACTTGATGAAGTTGCACATAACGTTGAGTGTATAAAAAAACAGTTGTCAAATTTTATTGATTTTTCTGATGATAAAGCTTTATTATTAAACAACCATGACTGGTTAGGTAGTTTATCACTTCTTGATTTTTTAAGAGATTATGGGAAGCATTTTAATGTAAGTTACATGATTGCAAAAGATACTATCTCATCAAGATTGTCTTCTGGTATTTCATTTACAGAATTTACCTATACAATTTTACAAGCAGCAGACTGGTTGCATTTATACAAGAATTTTGGTTGCGAACTTCAAATTGGTGGATCTGATCAATGGGGAAATTTGGTATCAGGATCTGATTTAATTCGTAAAATTTGTGGTGATACAGCGAAAGTTTTTGGGATTACTTCGCCATTAATTACCAAAAGTGATGGCTCTAAATTTGGAAAAAGTGAAGGTGGAAATATTTGGCTTGATGCCTCCAAGACATCTGCTTATGAATTTTATCAATTTTGGGTAAATATTGCGGATAGCGATGTGATTAATTCATTAAAGAAATTAACATTATTAAGCAAGGAAGAAATTGATGCATTAGAAGTTTCACTTAACCAAGAGCCACATTTACGTAAAGCACAAAAAGCTTTAGCAAGCGAATTAACAATCCTAGTGCATGGTCAAAGCGTTCTTGATAGTGCGTTGAATATCACACAAACATTATTTAACGGAGATATAACGACTCTTAGTTTAGAAGAACTTAAACAGGGGCTAAAAGATGCGAAAAAAGCAGAAATAAAAGAGGGATCTACTCTTTTAGAAACTTTAGTTGATACCAAGATATGTTCAAGTAATCGCGAAGCTCGTGAATTAATTTCAGGGAATTCTATCCAAGTAAATGGCACAAAAATTACTGACCCATCTTTTGTGTTACACAAAAAAGATGCATTACATCAAGAATTATGCATCCTTAAAAAAGGAAAAAAACATTGGTTTGTTTGCACATTTTAGTGAAATAACCTTAGAAATATGATAAAATACTCATTGTAATACAATGAGTATTTTATTGAGGTAAAGATGAAAAAATTAATGATATATATGTTATGTGCACTTTATTTATTAAGTGGATGTAGCACGACAACGAAAACAGATGATTCAGCTCAAAAATATGAGGACTTTCAATTTTTGCTGAATGCTAATGAAAACTATCAAACAAATAGTAATTACTTTGATATTACTATCGATATGAGTGATCTTGGAAATGGTGAATACCGTTATTATCTATTTATTGATAATCCAATTGTGGCTATGTATGATATTGAAGTGATTGCAATTGATATTGATCAAGAGGATTCAACCATTATGCAGCCATCTATTGGGATTTTTGAATCAACTGTCTACAACATGATTCCTTTTCAATACAACCTTGAATTGGGTTTCTCTAAAGGATTAATGCTCTCTGGGACAAAAACTTTTACAGTGGATGAAGATAAGTTGTTAACACTGAATCTACTTATACAGTGGTACAATGAAGATCGTTCTAGCCAAACAAGAGAATATTTAAGTGTTTCTTATCGTTACGTAGAGGAACAAGTACATGACGATGTAGAGCTACAAGCTCAAAATGAAGAAACAGATGATAGTGAACTAGCAGACGAGGAGTAAGGTGTAGAAAATGACATCTAGACAAAAACAATCTCTCATTTTAGGGGCTTTAACAAGTTCGTTTGGAATATTTTTATCAAAGGCGTTAGGATTATTATATGCAGCGCCTTTTTCATCGTTAGCAGGAGAAGCAAATATGTCTTTTTATGCAACGTCCTATAATTATTACAATCTATTATTAAACATATGTACTGCTGGGATTCCTTTTGCGGTAGCGACCATGGTTGCGAAATACCACGATAAGCAAGATTATCGTACTGTCTTGGTGATTAGAAAATTATCTAGTTCTATTTTATTGGTATCAGGGGTTGTAGTTGGCTTAATCTTTGTATTAGTTTCAAAACCTTTTGCTGGAATAGTTCTTGGTTCAATGGCAAGTGATACAGATATTGACATCTTAAGAAATGTATTTTGCATTTTAGCGATAGCTGTTATGATAGTCCCATTTTTAAGTGGTCAAAGAGGCTTTCAACAAGGATTGAAAGAATTAAAGGTCTACTCTTTTTCTCAAGTTCTTGAACAACTTGTGCGTGTTTTATTTTTATTAGCAGGTTCTGTTGTATGTGTTCTATTACTGAAAATTGATTCTGTTTATGCCTTATATGCTGGTGTGTTTGCAGCAAGTATTTCAGCTTTTGTTACAATTATTTATCTAAAAAAATTTGATAAAAAACATTTAGATGAAATTCAAAAGTTAGCAAAACTTCAACCCTATAAAAAAATAGAAAAGAAATCTCTTGTTAAAGAGTTTTTATGGTTTGGTGCGCCTTATGTGTTAATCGCAACTTTAGGCGATAGTACCAACCTTGTAAATAGTTCTTTTTTTATGAATGCTATGACTGATGCTGGACATGCTTATGAAGAATCAAAATTATTGCTAGGAATGATTCAATTTAATGCAGTAAAGCTTATAGCGATTCCACAAGTGCTAGCTTTAGGATTTTCTGCTGGAATTGTCCCTTATATTACCATTACATATGAAAATAATCGGTACAATGAACTAAGAAAAAATATAACTGATGTATTGGATACTGTAATTTATATTAGCTTACCTCTATGTTTTTGCTTATTAGTGTTGGCTCGTCCTATCTATAATTTGATGTATGGTGACCTTAATTTAGATTTAGGTAGCAATGTCTTAATGTGGTCTAGTTCTTTGGCATTTTTAGGCACTTTAGCTCCTGTATGTAGTTCTTTAATGATGAATTTAAGAATGCGAAAAAAAGTAATTTTTTTCTTGTTACTAAATTTTGTTGTTAAATTGGTTACTTTTTTTCCACTGATTGCGTTAATAGGCTATCCTGGAGCAATTGTTTCATCGATTATTAGTTCCCTAGTCAATATTTCATTAGCCTTGTATACGATGGGAAAAATGTACCATATAAATTATATTAAACTTATGGCTCGTATACTTATAATGATTTGTGGGTTATTAGC
>JAWXUG010000161.1:0-3244 GCA_044432885.1 Erysipelotrichaceae bacterium
TTAGGGTTTCATCTGGTTTCCCAAACAAATGTTTAAACACTAAATCATATTTTGGGGATAATAAGATTTTTCCATTGTATTCTATTACTTTCATATCTACCTACCTTTGCACTATTATAAGCTGCTAAAAGTAGGTTCCTTATAGATTGCGGGATTTATGTTTTTAATTACTAAAGAAACTCTTAAGATTAGTTAAATTGAGCGTAGGATCTTATATTTAGTGATATACTCATCTATAGATAAAGAGGTCAAAATCATGCAGTTTAAACGAAAAAAATTAGCTCTTGTATTAGGGGTATTAATAATTCTAAACATAGTAGGCTTGCTATATTTAAACAATAAAGAACTACCAACTTATTTGCACTCAACCTTATCAGAGGTGGGTTATGTTAGTGAATTAAGTGAAAATGAAGTCGTTGTTTATTATCCATTACTAGAGGATGAAAATGCACAAGATAAAGGAATTCTATTAGCTCAAGATGTTTTGCATAAAGCGATTAGTTTTGGCTATCAAGAAACCAAGATTGAATTTAAAAAGTATGAGAACTATGAATCATATTATTCCTATGAATATGTGTTGAACAATCAAGGGAAAGAAATGACTTATTACTTTTTTACAGATAAACAAGGAAATACATTCAATCGATCCCATTGCGATTCTTTCTTGAGACAACAAATTGCTTTAGAAGCACGTGCTTACGCCAAGTTAGATGAAGATTTAAAAGAAGTTGCCTATACGCAGGGATTTGCACATGCTACTATAGAGCGTGCATTAAGCTCTTATCAGATTTATATAACGGATGAATTGGTGGTTTATTTTGAGGATTATTACCTGGGAAAACCATTAACCTTTAGTATGTCTCTTAATGAGGTAGGTGGACATATAGATCTTAACTTAGGCATTGAAACAACTAATGAAGTACGTATTCCTAAAAGAGTGATAGATCCAAAACAGCCAATGGTGGCTTTTACTTTTGATGATGGCCCCTATGGGCCTGCAACAAACAAAATATTGGATGCTTTGTATGAAAATGATGGGACTGCCACTTTTTATGTAGTAGGTAACCGTATCGAAAATGAAACCCCAACAATCTTAAAAACAATTTCATTAGGAAATGAAATAGGGTCACATTCATGGAGTCATCCAGATATGCGAAAATGTGATGATGAGAAATTAAAATATGAATTTTCACAAACAGCAACACTGATTGATGAATTGACTGGAGGGTTATATAAAATTAAAACCTTTAGACCTCCTTATAGTTTTATCAATGAAGAAATAAAAAATGAAAGTCCATACCCGTTCATCTTATGGAATGTAGATAGTGAAGATTGGAAGTCAAGGGATGTTGATACGATTGTAGAACACACATTAAAAGATGTGAAGGATGGCTCGATTATTTTGATGCATGATATGTATGAGACAAGTGTTGAAGCAGCGGTTATAATGATAGATCAATTAAAAAAAGAGGGTTATCAACTTGTAAGTGTAGAAGAATTATTTGAAGCAAAAGGGGTTGCACTTGAAAATGGGAAAGTGTATCGCTACCCAATCCAATAATAAGAGGAAGGAAATTCTCCTTCCTTTTTTACACTAGAAAACCTATTGAAACTTTGTCCTAGATTATTTAAAATATAAGTAGATGTTTAGGGGGTAAACATGTTTCTAGGGCCATATTACTACGAATTTTTAAACGCATTTCCATCACTTACTATGACTTCAATATATTTTGTTGGGTTTTTGTTTGTGGTATTTTTATTTGCAAGATTTTACCGTTCGATATTAAGACCATTTGTGTTGTTAATAGCCAATGTCATTTTTATTGTTTCTTTTTCTAAAGAAGCTTTTATGTATATATTTATCATTGCGCTAGCAAGTTATTTATTTGGTTTTGTTTTAGATAAATATAAATCTAAGGGTGTGATTACAGGAATTATTACGTTATACGTGTTGATATTACTTTATTTTAAATACGCAGGATTATTTACAACAGAAAGCATCATTATGCCATTAGGCCTCTCTTTCTACTCCTTTAAAGTGATGTCTTATTTATTTGATGTTTATTATGAAAAAATGGAAACAGAAAAAAATATACTCTATTTTTTGAATTATGTGTTTTTCTTTCCAACTTTAATTGCTGGGCCAATACATAGAAGCAAAGCATTTTTTGAAGAACTTAGAAATAAACCAGAATTTGATTATAAAGAAGCCAAAGGCGGGGCAGTACAAGTTTTCTTAGGAATTTTTGAGAAGTTAGTTTTTACAGATTTCATTGCATTGATCGTCTCTTTAATATTTGATAATCCTGAGTTAATGGGAATGAATCGTTTATTTGGTGTGATATTATATTCATTTCAAATATATTTAGATTTTGATGCGATTTCAAATATTGCGATAGGAAGCGCTAGGGTATTAGGGTTTAAACTTACAAAGAACTTTAATAGTCCCTATCTTGCGCACAATTTAAAAGAATTTTGGCATAGATGGCATATTTCATTAAGTACATGGTTTAAGGATTATTTATATATTCCACTAGGAGGTTCAAGAAAAGGGAACTTTAGAAAATATATTAATCTTATGATTGTATTTGTCGTTTCAGGATTGTGGCATGGATCTACTGTGAATTTCTTGGTTTGGGGGTTTTTACATGGATTAATTCAAATAATAGAAGATAGTGTATTTAGTCGTTTTAACACACAAGATTGGTCTAAGTGGATTAAAGGGTGTTTGAAAGGAATCGGTATAGTTGTTAATTTTATAATTGTCTCTTTTTTATGGTTAATTTTTAGATATGATAATATGACAGAAGTCATTTCTGTAATCAATAGTATTTTGCAACCTCAAAGTTTTGACTATGAATTAATTGGCATAACGCTAGCAGAATGCTATTGGTTAGCAACCATATTAATTACAGTGTTAGTTTTAGATATATGCCGAAATTATACGGATATGATTGTCTTATTTAATCGTTTATATTTCCCTATACGTTGGGCTATATATGCTTTATTAATCATCTTATTCTTAATTTTTGGAGTATATGGCGGAAGTTTTGATGCGAGTGACTTCATTTACCAATTTTTCTAGGAGGAAGGTATGTTGAAAAAAATAATTAAAGTGATAAACATCCTTTTAATTCCATTTAAAATTGGATTATTAGGAGCCATCTTATTTTACAGTTACAGTTATTTAAATACTGTATTTATTAATGAAGAAGTGGACTGGGGCATAGGGTTTAAAAGTTTG
>JAWXUG010000162.1:0-3242 GCA_044432885.1 Erysipelotrichaceae bacterium
GAATGGGTAGGTACTTACAAAAATATCGGATATAAGTTTCAAAGTTGGCATGATGTAGTATGGATGTCTAAATCGATTACGTCTATAGATAGAAAGCCGACTTCACTTATAAATATAAATCAGCTTTCAAAAGAAGAAATAAAGCGAGTATTCGCAAAATTCAAATAGAGGAGAAAAAATGCAAACATTTAATATTCATACGCATACAAAAAGGTGTAATCATGCGATTGGCGAAGATGAGGACTATGTTGTTGAAGCGATTAAACATGGAATCAAAGTTTTAGGGTTCTCTGATCATGTACCATTTCCTAATGAAAATGTAGATGAACATCGGATGAAATTTCATGAAAAAGAAGCATATCTTCAATCTATATTAAAACTTAAAGAAAAATACAAAAATCAAATTGATATAAAAGTAGGATTTGAATGCGAATATTTTGAGGCTTATGATACTTATTATCGAGAATTACTTGAGGAAGTAGACTATTTGATTTTAGGGCAACATTTAGAGGAAAGTAAAACTTTTGATTTTTGTAACAGAGCTAATGATGATGATTTGCTATCTTATGCCAAATCCGTTTGCGCAGGGATTAAAACAGGTTACTTTACTTATCTTGCGCACCCCGAATATTTTATGTTAGCTAGAAAAAATTTTAATGAAGGCTGTGAAAAAGTTATAGAAGAAATTGCAATAACCTGCAAAGAAATGAATGTTCCTGTTGAAATGAATTTAAAAGGTATTTCTTATGGAATAAAAGTTTACGAAGATGGTGAATTCTTTGCTTACCCTCATGCCAAAGCAATAGAAATTTTCTGTAAATATCAAAATCAGGGGGTCTTTGGTTTAGATGTTCATGAACCAAGTAAGTTTGCAGAAATGAGTGACTATATTCAATTATTTTATCAATATTATTCAGATAAGATACAAATAATCGATAGCCTTGTGCTAAGAAATCCCGTAAAAGGAGATTGTATTATTGAAAGTAAAAATGACTAGTGAGTAATCATTAGTTTTTTTATATACAAAAAACGTAGTTGATAACATCAAATGACAAAAAAAAGAAAACTATTTACAATAAAAAAGGAAAAGAGGTAGCGTATGTTTCAACAACTTAAACTATTTATGATTACTTTATTGATCTTTCTTGTTGTAGACTTTGTATGGTTAGCATTTATCTCTCGCTCTTTTTATCAGCAGCAACTAGGGCATTTAATGAGTGAGAAAATAAACTGGGTTGCAGCATGTATCTTTTACGTTTTATTTGTATGTGCTTTAATTTATTTTGTTATTCAACCATCTTTACAAACTCAAAATATTCAACAACTAATCATCAGCTCACTATTTTTTGGATTAATTACGTATGCAACCTATGATTTAACAAATTTGGCAACACTTGCATCGTGGCCCTTGGTTGTAAGTTTAGTTGATATTGTATGGGGGAGTGGCCTATCCCTTGTTACATCTTTGCTTACTTTTTGGATTATGCGATGATGAATGGAAAGCAATTATATTCACTTTTGCAAGCAGGTTCACAACATTTAGAGGCCAAAAAACAACTTATTAATCGAATCAATGTCTTTCCAATAGCTGATCAAGATACAGGGAGTAACATGGCTTACACCTTGAGAATGGCGATAGAAACGTGTGATATATCTGAGGATTATTCTAAAATGATTCATCATATCGCCCAGCAAGCTACTTACTATGCAAAGGGTAATTCAGGGATTATTCTTGCGCAATTTTTGCAAGGGATGAGCTATATCCATCATAGTCATGAGATAGATAAAGAATCTTTTATCAACAGTATTCAAAAAGCGGCAAATCGATTATATGAGGTGGTAGATAACCCTATTGATGGCACTATTTTGAGTGTAATCAAAGACTGGAGTTATTCATTTGATAAGCAAAGTGAGCTATCCTTAGAGAAACAGTGTTTGTCTTCAATTAGGTATTTGAATCTTTCTTTATCTCAAACAAAAAAACAAATGATTGCTTTACGTCATCATGATGTTTTTGATGCAGGTGGATTAGGCTTTTATTACATTATAGAAGGGATTTGTTATGCACTCGATCAAAATCAAGTAAGACTAAAGAAAATCGAAAGAAGAAAGCAATTAAAAACTACTCATCATACAGATGAGTATCGCTATTGTTGCCAATTTATGATAAAAAAAGACAAAGAAGCTATCAGCAAACTGAGAGAATGTCCATGTGGAAGCTTAGTGTACACTAGTAATGATCGTTATATGAATGTTCATCTGCATACCAATGAACCATGTGTGATTTCTGATTGTTTAGCTAAATGTACACATATCAATGATGTAAAAGTCGAGGATATGAAACAACAATGTTCCATCGCTAAAGGAAAGATTGCAATACTAACTGATACCATTGCGGACATCGATATTGAAAATATGGAAGATGTTTATTGGCTCGCGATGTCTTTATGCATAGATGAAAGCATTTATTTAGATAAACATACAAAAAAAGTAGATTCATTTTTACATCAAATAAAGAGCAGCAAGGAAAAAGTAACCTCTTCACAACCCAATCAGGCGCAGCTGCATTATCTATTAGAAAGATTATTGGATAAGTATGAAAAAGTCATTATTATTTGCGTATCTAGTCATTTAAGTGGGTGTTGCGCTAATATTCGTCAATATCTTAAATCACATAGTGAACTAGCCTTAAAAGTGTTTTTAGTGGATAGCCAACTAAACAGTGTAGCACAGGGTTTACTGGTTAAAAAGACCCAAGAATATCTTAATCATTGCCAAGATATTCAAGAGATTTTAATGTATATTCACAATCTTAAACAAAGAATCAAAACCTACGTTTATGTAGGGGACTTTCATCAATTAAAACATAGCGGAAGAGTTCCCATTCGTATAGCACAGATGGCAGATAAACTTCATTTGAAAGCTATTTTGACGCTAGATCACGGGAAAGCCAAAATATTTGGATATGGCTTAACTAAGGAAAAAATAGAAGATAAAATGATAAGTAAAATAAGTCATGATGAGATTGAAGAATATGCTTTTTGTTACTGCGATAAGAAGGAGGTAGCTACATACTCAAAAAAAATAAGGGAACTTTTGAATTTTAATCCTGAATATAGTATACCTACTTCCTGTATAACGGCATTAAATGTAGGAGAAAATGCGTATGCAATAGGCTATATTGTAAAGGAGAAAAGACATGGATAGAGTTGGGTTATCATTGATTATATATTTAGTCTATT
>JAWXUG010000163.1:0-3139 GCA_044432885.1 Erysipelotrichaceae bacterium
ATATTGTAAGGATTGTGAGTCGTTTTTTACTGAATCCCAATTAATAGATGGTAAATGTCCTGATTGTGGTAGAGCAGTACAAAAAACCAAGGAAGAAGCTTACTTTTTCAAAATGAGTGAATATGCTGATCGATTGATGAAACATATAGAAGAAAACCCAAGTTTTATTCAACCAGAATCTCGTAAAAATGAAATGATTAATAATTTTATCAAACCAGGACTTCAAGATTTATGTGTATCACGTACCTCTTTTAAATGGGGGATTCCTGTTGATTTTGATCCAAATCATGTCGTTTATGTTTGGATTGATGCACTATCAAACTATATTACGGGACTTGGTTATGATTTAGATGGAAACCATAGTGAAAACTTCAAAAAATATTGGCCAGCAGATGTTCATTTGATTGGTAAAGATATCTTAAGATTTCATACAATCTATTGGCCAATTATGCTGATGGCATTAGATATTCCATTACCAAAACAGGTGTTTGGACACCCATGGTTATTAGTGGGTGAGGGGAAGATGAGTAAGTCTAAAGGAAATACGATTTATGCAGATGATCTTTGTCGCTATTTTACAACCGATGCAGTACGTTACATCATGTTACATGAAATGCCATTTGCACAAGATGGTACGGTAACTTATGAGTTAATGATTGAACGTATCAATTCTGATTTAGCAAATGTTATGGGGAATTTGGTTAATCGTACATTATCAATGAGCAATAAATATTTTGATGGATTAATTGAAAATACCAAAGTATGTGAGGCTGTAGATGAGGAATTAATTCAATTAGCACTTGATACAGTTCAACGTGTGGAAACAAAGATGAATGAATTAAAAGTATCAGATGCAATCGAAGAGATTTTCACATTATTAAGAAGAACTAATAAATATATTGATGAAACAACCCCTTGGACATTAGGAAAAGATGAAGCATCAGCACCACGTTTGAAAACCGTTTTGTATAACTTGTTAGAAAGTATTCGTTATGCAGCAATTTTATTAAGACCATACCTTCCAGAGACTTCTGATAATATCTTAAATCAAATCAATACAAAACAAACAGGATATGAATCATTATCTGTGTTTGGCCAACTTGAAAGTGGCACTAAAGTGATTGATAAACCACAAATTTTATTTGCAAGAATTGATGAAGCGGAAATGTTAGAAAAAATTGAGAATGATAAACCCGCTGTTAAAAAGGTAAGTCAAAAGGAAGAAATTATCATCGATGATTTTGCCAAGGTAGAAATGGTCGTTGGAGAAGTGATTTCATGTGAGAAACATCCAAAGGCTGATAAACTACTGGTTTCTCAAATCGATATTGGTGGAGAAATACGCCAAATTGTATCAGGAATTGCTGATAGTTATAAGCCTGAGGAAATGGTAGGCAAAAAAGTAATCGTAATCATTAACTTAAAACCTGTTGAGCTTAGAAAAGTATTGTCCCAAGGGATGATTTTAGCAGGAAGTGATGAAACTGGTACGAAGGTTGTTGAAGTGGCTCTTGCTAAGGGTAGCATTATAAAATAAGTTAAACCTTTCTTTATGAAGGGTTTTTTCTTTCCTTTTTTTAAGGAAATGTGTGTTATAATCATACTTAGTTTTATGAATTTATTAGGGAGGAATTATGAGTAAGCGTGTAGACTTATTAAATGGAAATATTACAAGCTCTCTTGCAAGATTGGCTTTACCCATCATGGGAATGAGTTTATTGCAAATGACGTATAGTTTAATCGATACATTATGGATTGGTAAATTAGGGGCAGGTGCTGTCGCATCAGTTGGTTCGGGAGGCCAATTATTATGGTTTTGTGCAGGTATTCATATGCTGGCACAAATCGGTGGGCAAGTTTTTGTAGGGCAAAAACTTGGTGCAAACGAAAAGGAAGAAGCCGGAAGATATGCGCATGCTTCAATTATGATGAGTGCGATGATCACCATTGGACTTGGACTGATCTTTTTCTTTCAAAATGAGTTGATCATCTCTTTTTTTAACTTAAATACTCAAAGTATTATTGATGATGCACAATCTTATATTAAAATTACTGGGGGCTTGGTTTTCTTCTCATTAACTGGAAAAATGTTCACTTCATTAATTACCACAACAGGGGATAGTAAAACCCCTTTATATGCATCAACTGTAGGCTTGGTTTTAAATATTATCTTAGATCCAATTATGATATTCGGATATTTTGGCTTTCCAGCATTAGGAGTGACTGGGGCAGCAATTGCAACCGTTATTGCTCAAGCGATTGTGTTCGCTTTATTAATGGTTCATGTATTTAAAGATCAACACTTATTTTCATATGTTCATTGGCTTAGTATACCCGATTTTACTATTTGTAAAAAAATCTTTAAATTAAGCATGCCAGTTGCGATGCAAAATACACTATTCCCAATGATTTCAATGTACATCTCTAGAATGATTGCAGGATTTGGAGATAATGCTATTGCTGTGCAAAGAGTTGGCTCTCAAGTTGAAGCGGTATCTTGGATGGCTGCTGAGGGATATGCAGTAGCAGTAAACAGTTTTATTGCTCAAAATTTTGGGGCAAAAAATTTAAAACGTGCAAAAGAAGGCTTCTATCAATCAATGAAAATTGTTAGTGTGTATGGTTTGTTTGCTTCATGTTTATTGATTTTTGGTTCAAATATCATTTTCTCGGCTTTCTTAAGTGAACCAGAAGTTGTAGCAATGGGGGTTGATTATCTTGTCATCTTAGGATATTCACAAATTTTCTTATGTATAGAAATTGTTTCAAGTTCAGCAATGAATGCTTTTGGAAAGACAAAACTTCCAGCTTTAATAAGTTTTACATTAACTGCGGCAAGAATACCGGTAGCTAATCTACTTATATTAACTGTATTAGGTTTGAATGGAATTTGGTGGACCATTTCGATTTCATCTATTCTAAAAGGTGTTTTGATGTTTGCAGCGATTGCTTATTACTTAAAGCATTTAAAAATAGAATCACCATTATTGAAGGAAGGCTCTTAGAGTTTTCCTTTTTTTATAAAAACTTATAACAACTTATAAAAACTTTAATTTATTGATGTCAATCTAAAGTGAAAATGTCCTAAAAAGTTATAAAGTATAGGTGACCAAAAAGTCACCTTTTTAAATTAAAGATA
>JAWXUG010000164.1:0-3092 GCA_044432885.1 Erysipelotrichaceae bacterium
ATGGTTCCTTGTGAACTTATTATTCGTCAAAGTTGTGGAAAAGCAAAAGTTCGCTAACGCGAACTTTTTTAGTTTTCTTTAATTTGATTTTCCTTATACGATTTTATATCCACCAACGGGTCTAATTTTCAACACATAACATGCATCATCCCCAAAAAATGATTGAAGACGTTTACAGTAAGTATCTAAAAGTGCATCAGGTACGATTGCTTGAATCGTTCCTGCAAGTCCACCACCATGAACACGATAAGCACCTTTTCCTTTTAATAGTTGTTCACTCAATGCAAGTCCGATAGAGATGTTTTGTTCAAGAGGATTTTTAGGTGAATAAATATTTTGTAAATACATGTAAGATGAATATCCGCTTTCAATCATTAACTGTTTAAATGCTTCGATATCTTTCTCTTTCAAGGCATTCACTTCATCCACAACGCGATCTGTTTCATTAAAGAAATGAATCGCACGAAGGATGGCACGATGGTGACATTTTTCTTTCACCACATCCATATGTGCATACAATTCATCTATTGAGGTTTCGCTCAATACCTCTTTTCCTAAAGCGCGAGCTACTTCTTTCATTTCTTGAGGCATTACCCCATATTCATCCGATAAATCAGCATGACTTCCTTTGGTATCTACTAATACCAAATGATATCCATAGTCTTCAAAGTCTACTTCAATCTGTTCAACGATTGGATGAGCTGTATCTTTAAAGTCAATCGTAACCAATCCACCTACTGAACATGCCATTTGATCCATTAATCCACATGGCTTATTAAAAAACACATTTTCTGCATATTGACCAATTTGAGCAATTTCAACTGAAGACACTTTATTATCATTATACAAATGCGATAAGATAGTTCCAATTAAAACTTCAAATGCTGCGCTTGAAGAAATTCCTGATCCTTTTAACACTTCTGAATTACTGTAACATTTAAATCCACCGATGTTGTAACCCAATTCTTTAAATCTCGCCAATGTTCCTCTAATTAAAGATTCTGAAGTATTATATTCTGACTCCACAACATTTAATTCACTTACTTTAACAGGATTAATATGAAAGCCCTCAGAAACAAATTCAATGACTTCCTCATCCATCACAACACATGCCGCAATATCTACATTTACACTTCCCGCTAGCACACGACCTTTTTGGTGATCGGTATGATTCCCACCAATTTCTGTACGTCCTGGTGCACTAAAAAGATGCATATCCTGATTATCAAATAATTTTGAAGCTTCGTCTATCAAATGTAAATAACGATTACATTGATCACTTACTTTAGCTTTACCAGATAACATTGCAAAGACGTCATCAAATTGATGATTTTCTAATTGTTTTACTAATTCTTCTCTTAACATATTTCTCCCCTTTAGGTCTTACAAGTCAAGAATACACCAATTATATTTGTACTTTTGTCCAATTTATTTGTACTTTTGTGTTTTACGATTTTTTATCAAATTTCTTCCTGCACTTTGGGCAAGTAATCTCTATCTTTCCCCTTCCTCTAGGTACACGAACTATTTGATAGCACGTTGGACAGGTAAAATAACGATACTTTTTATCCATAATATGTTTAAATAATAAACATTTATTTTTAATCCACTTCATCTTAGAAAGAAGCATTTGATTTTCTTTACCACGATGATAAATATCTTTAGAAAAGATACGATAAAAATAAACCATAATAAGGATTAATCCAAATAAATATAAAATAAACAATCCTAATCCCTGACTTAATCCAATCATCAATGTTGCTACTATCAAAATCACAACATTCAGCTGATCTAACCCATATCTTCCTGCCATTAAGCGTTGTATCACCAATTTAATTTGTTCCATAAGCACACCTCAAACATCTATATACTTACTATAAAACAACTTCAAATTTTGTACAACCAGATTCATCACTTGTAACCATTATTTTCCCTTTATGTCGATCTACGATTTCTTTTGCGATTGACAACCCTAATCCATAACTTCCATTTTGAGTCCGCGATTTATCTACTTTATAAAAGCGTTCAAATAGATGCTTTAAATCTTCCTGTTTAATATGATCTCCTTTATTTTCAACTGAAAAGTGAATCTTTCTTTTTTCTTGATAAAAATGAATATTAATATACGTGTTAGGATCACTATATTTAATCGCATTATCCACTAAAATTACAAATACCTGTTGTAGCTTCTCAATATCTACTTTATAGAAAATAGAGTCTTGAATCGATAAGTTAAATTGGATTCCTTTTTCAAAAGCTACACTTTCAAAAGGCAAAACAACCTCATAAATTGCATTAGAAACATCATGAAGTGATTTATTAAAACGTTGATACTTATTTTCTAATTTCGAACTATTTAACAATTCCTTAACTAAAAAGTCCATTCTTTGAGATTGTTGTTGAATAAAAGCTATTTGTGTATTATCAGGATAATCTTCTTCTAATATACCTGCATTTAAAGAAATAATTGAAATGGGTGTCTTTAACTCATGAGATGCATCACTGATGAATCTTCTTTGACGCTCAAATGCATCCGCTACAGGTTTGCTTACAAAATTAGCTAAGAAGATACAAACCAGAGCCAACAAAATAAGACCACATGCCCCAAAAATAATTGAACTTATAAGCATCGTGCGATTAGTTAATTCTTGAATCGTATACTCCATATTCCTTAATACCAAATTACTCCCATCTTCTGTTTTAGTAATCGCATATTCCCAATCATCAATACTTCCACTTTGTAGATTAGTTGTAAGGATTTCTTCTATTATCGAGATAATTTCACTATCATCATAGCTATTCATATTGCTTTCAATTTCAATGATTGATTCACTTAAATCCAATTTGATTAAAAAGGTTGGTGCGAAATCTAATTTTGCCAAATTAACTTCCGCACTATCCTCTGCATAAAATTGTGAATTTGGTAATCTTCCATCACGTGAAATATCATTCAATAACTGAGTGTTTTCTATGACTCCATTATTTTTTACAAATAAGTTTATAAAGACAATGGTCGAAACCAAAACAACTGTTAACATAATCATCATTGTTAAAAATATTTTTTTTTCTTAATTTAGCTATCATTGCCTACC
>JAWXUG010000165.1:0-3068 GCA_044432885.1 Erysipelotrichaceae bacterium
CGATATTTTCGCTTGGATTATAGGTGGCATCTTTACTTACCGACAAAACAAGTTTACCTCCTGATAAGCCCTTACCAAAGTAATCATTTGCTTCACCCTCAAGCATAATCGTTAATCCTTTAGGAATAAACGCGCCAAAGGATTGACCAGCTGAACCATAAGCATCAATATAAAATTGATCTTCACTACATTGATCATGATATTTTTGAGTGATTGCAGAACCTAACATGGTTGCGAAACTTCGATCTTGATTTTTAACTTCAACCTTTAAATGAAACGACTCTTGGTTTTCAAAGGCTTTCAATAATACACGCTCATCCATTGTATTTTCTAATTCAAAATCATAAGCTTCTTCATCATTACAGGTAACCTTCATTTTTCTTGCATCAAAATCATGATGAATCAATTTCTCCAGTGTTACTTTAGCTAAATGCTGTTCCTTATCCTCCTTAATTGTAATTAAATCACTACGTCCAACTAACTCATCTACTGTTTTCACACCTAGTTTAGCCATGTATTCGCGTAATTGCATTGCAGTAAATCGCATGAAGTTTTCAACATAAACACTTTTACCACTAAAATTTTGTCGTAAAACAGGATTTTGAGTAGCAATCCCTACAGGACAGGTATCTAGATGACACACACGCATCATTACACAACCTAAAGTCACTAAGGGTGCTGTCGCAAATCCAAACTCTTCTGCGCCTAATAATGCAGCAATTAAAACATCTTTACCGCACATCAATTTTCCATCTGTTTCTAAACGTACTTTGTTTCTTAACCCATTCATCAGCAAGGTTTGATGGGTTTCAGCTAAACCGATTTCCCAAGGTAGTCCTGCATAGTAAATAGAAGTACGTGGTGCAGCCCCTGTTCCTCCATCATAGCCTGAGATTAAAATGGTTTTAGCGCCTGCTTTCGCAACCCCACTAGCAATCGTTCCAACCCCTGGCTCTGACACTAGTTTTACCGAAATATCCGCCTTACGATTGGCATTTTTTAAATCATATATTAATTGTGCTAAATCTTCGATTGAGTAAATATCATGATGCGGAGGTGGCGAAATTAAGCCAACCCCTGGTGTCGAGTGTCTTGTCTTTGCAATCCATGGATAAACTTTACCGCTTGGTAAATGACCCCCTTCTCCAGGTTTTGCCCCTTGAGCCATTTTTATTTGAATTTCTTTTGCGCTATTTAAATAATAACTGGTAACCCCAAAACGCCCTGATGCAACCTGTTTAATTGAGGAACAATAATCATTTTGTTGCCCCTTACTTAAAATACGCTCTATATCTTCTCCACCCTCACCCGAATTACTCTTCGCATGTAGGTTATTCATCGCTTGAGCCAATGCACTATGAGCTTCCTTAGAAATAGAACCATAAGACATTGCCCCTGTTTTAAACCTTGAAACAATGGTCTCAACACTTTCTACTTCATCTATATTTATCCCTTTTTCTGGATAATTAAAATCCATTAAATTTCTAATATGAAAAACAGATTCCCCATATAATTGTTCACTATATTCTTTATATAAATCATAATCATTGGTTTTAGTCGCTTGTTGAAGCATATGAATGGTAGAAGGACGATATAAATGTTCTTGTGACCCGCTTCTTCTTTTATGTGAACTCTTACTATCTAAACTTTGATGAGCTTCTATCGCATAGCGATCAAATGCAGCATCATGTAAACTGCGTACTTGCTGATCTATGTCACTCAAACTAAAGCCACCTAAACGACTTGATGTTCCCTTAAAATACAACTCTGTTACACTCGAACTGATACCAATCGCTTCAAACAGTTTACTGCCCTGATAGGATTGAATTGTAGAAATCCCCATCTTGGAGGCAATCTTAACAATACCATGAACAATCGCATGACGATAATGATCTTTAGCCTTTTGTTTATCCAAAGATAAAAAGCCTTCATCGACTAATGAATCTACTGTATCCAGTGCTAAATAAGGACAAACAGCACTTGCCCCATAACCAATTAAGCAAGCAAAATGATGGGTAATACGAGGCTCTGCAGTAACTAGAATAATCGATACGCTTGATCTTTTCTTTAGGTCAACAAAAACTTGATTCATCGCCCCTGTCACAAGTAAAGATGGAATCGCAAGATGATCTTCATCCAAATGCTCATCACTTAAAATAAAGAGATGAACACCCTTGTTAAAGGCATTTAATGCTTCTTCACACAGCTCATCAATCGCTTGTTTTAAGGTTTTATCCTTAGTATATAAAGTAGATAAGCTACAGTGCTTAAATCCTTGATTATTTAAAGATTCAATTTTTCTTACATCCTCTTTTGATAAGATTAAATTATCAATATAAATCGATTTACAATTCAAAGCATCATCCTTTACAATATTGCCTTGATTTCCAATAAAAGTACCTGTTGAGGTAACGATTTCCTCACGCAAGGCATCTATTGGAGGATTTGTCACTTGGGCAAATAATTGTTTAAAAGAATCGAATAAAGGTCTAATTTCACTGCTAAAAATAGGAAGTGGAGCATCCACCCCCATGGCCCCTATACTCTCATTGCCCGTCTTAGCCATCGGTAAAATCAATTCATGAACTTCTTCATATGAATAATTAAAAGCCTTTTGAACCCTTATCAAATGATCTGTTTTCAATTCTTCATCTAAATCAACTTTAATATCTGCTAAATTAAGGTGGTACTTTTCTAACCATTTAGCATATGGATGTTCTTGTGCATAATGTTGTTTAAGGGCTTCATCTTCAATCACCTTACCAGCGACTACATCTACCAACAACATCTTCCCTGGCTTCAAACGATCTTTTAAGATAACATCTTTAATATCGACATCCAATACACCAACCTCAGAGGATAAGATTAACTGATGGTCCTTGGTAATCATATAACGTGATGGCCTTAAACCATTGCGATCCAAGACTGCCCCCATTACATCTCCATCTGAAAATAAGATTGATGCAGGGCCATCCCATGGCTCCATCATACTTGCATAATATTGATAAAAAGCCTTCTTCTCATCACTCATCAAAGGATTATTAGACCAAGGTTCAGGAATTAGTGTC
>JAWXUG010000166.1:0-2899 GCA_044432885.1 Erysipelotrichaceae bacterium
ATTGAGTAACATGTGTTTTGATTTCCTCGATAATAGATTCTTCAATTGTTTCCATGTCATCATAGTATTTTGTACAAGCTTCTGTACTAATTACAAAACCATGAGGGACTGGCATCCCTAAATTAGTCATTTCGGCAAGATTTGCACCCTTTCCACCAAGGGTTTCACGCATTTTTCCATTGCCTTCACTAAATTGATAAACATATTTAACGCTCATATATTCCTCCTATATTCTCATTAAACTAATTATATCAACTTTTTTACTAAAATGCATTATATTTGTAAGCGATTACAGTTAAATGAAGTTAATTTAAAGTTTTAAGAACAAAAAAAGTATCTCTTACATCTAAATAAGGGATACTTTTTATCATTTTATTTTACTTCTACAATTTTCATCATATTTGCACTACCCACACCTGTTGGATAACCTGCAGAAATGATAATTAATTGCCCTGGTTTTAAACCATGTTCCTTAGCAATTTTGCTTGCTAATTCATCATCATTTACAAGTTCATTTTGAACTTCAGAATAGATTGGTTTAACACCCCAAACCATTTGTAATCTTCTTTGTACACTTCTTGAGAAAGTAACTGCAAGAACTGGAACTGAAGGACGATATTTTGCAATACGCTCAGCTGTGCTTCCACCTTGAGTAAAGCTTACAACAGCACCGATATCTAAAGTTAATGTTGCATCACTAATAGAAATACCGATTGCATCTTGCACGGATTTCTTGCTTGATTTTTTAGAGTATTCTAAACGTTCACGATACTCAATCATTTTTTCAGCTGCTACACAAATTTTAGCCATGACTGTAACTGATTCAATTGGATATTCCCCAGCAGCAGTTTCTCCTGATAACATTACTGCATCTGTTCCATCTAACACTGCATTCGCAACATCACTAGCTTCAGCACGTGTAGGACGTGGATTACCTGTCATTGAATCTAACATATGAGTAGCTGTAATTACTGGTTTACCCGCACGGTTAGCAGCTTGAATTAAGCGTTTTTGATAAATTGGCACATAAGCAGTTTCAACTTCAACTCCTAAATCTCCACGTGCTACCATTACGCCATCAACAACTTCTAAGATTTCTTCAATGTTATCAAATCCTTCTTGATTTTCGATTTTAGCGATAATTTTAATTTTTTCATTGCCTTCTTCTTTTAAGATTGCACGAATAGCCAATACATCTTCTTTACGACGAACAAATGAAGCAGCAATAAAGTCTACATTCATTTTTGCACCGAATCGAATATCTGAATCATCTTTTTCAGAAATAAATGGCATACTTAATTTAACACCTGGAACATTACATCCCTTACGTGTTTTGATTGGTCCTGATACTTCAACACGACATACTAATTCATCAGCTGTCGTTTCAAGAACTGTTAAGCGTTGTTTCCCATCATCAATTAAGATGAAGTCTCCAGCTTTAATATCTTCAAATAATTCTGGACAACAGATTTGAAATTTTTCATGTGTTCCTTCAAAATCGTATTTACAAACCGTTACCATTTCTCCTCGTTGATACATTTCTGATCCGTTTTTAAATACACCACAACGGATTTCTGGTCCTTTAGTATCTAGCATAATTGCTAAATTTAGATCATGTTCATCACTTACACTACGTACCATTTCCATACTTGCTTGGTGATGTTTATGGTCTTCGTGGCTAAAGTTGAAACGAATAACATTCGCTCCAGCATCAGCTAAGCTTTTCACCATTTCAGGTGAGTTCGTTGCTGGCCCTAATGTGCAAACAATCTTAGTTAGTTTTTTCATTCTTCCTCCACTATACTAATCGATCAAATAATCGATAGAATGCCTTTCTTGATGTTTTAAGTTGATCAAGTGCTTCGCTAATTGGCAAAGAGGTAATTTCATTGTCCTTAATACCTACACAATGTCCACCAATTCCACTCACTAATAAATCAACTGCTTTTTCCCCCATTCTTGATGCTAATACGCGATCATATGGGGTTGGACTTCCACCTCTTTGAATATGCCCTAATACCGTAGCGCGTCCTGAAAATCCAGTATTCGCAGATATCCTTTTTGCTAATTTATCTACATCTGTAATTTTCTCAGAAATTACGACAATCGCATGATTTTTCTTTGCTGTGCGTTCAAGATAACGTAAACGATCAATAATTTCATCCTCTACATATCCACTTTCAGCCGTAACAACCATTTCTGCTCCACATGAAATCCCTGAATATACCGCTAAATCTCCACAGCGGTTACCCATAACTTCTACAACGGAACAGCGATGATGTGAACTTGATGTATCACGCAATTTATCCACCGCATTAACAACAGTGTTTAATGCTGTATCAAACCCTATTGTAAAATCTGTTCCTGGAATATCATTATCAATAGTTCCTGGTAAGCCGATGCAATTAACCCCTAATTTAGTTAAAGCTTCCGCTCCTTTATAAGAACCATCTCCACCGATTACAACAAGTGCGTCTACCCCTATTTCTTTTAGTTTAGCCACTGCTTTTTGTTGTACTTCCATTTCTTTGAACTCAGGTAAGCGAGCAGATCCTAGCATCGTTCCACCTCTTGCCAAAATATCAGATACACTAGATTTTTCTAACGCAATAAAATCGCCTTCAATCAATCCGCGATATCCATCACGAATTCCTACGACTTCAATGCCATTACTTAGGGCAACACGTGTTACTGCACGGATGCAAGCATTCATTCCAGGTGAATCTCCACCTGATGTTAACACACCAATTTTCCTTATCATACATGTCCTTCTTTCGCCATTCAATAATACCAAAAAAAACATTCTATTACTAGTAATTAAAAGCGCTTTTATCTCGTTTTTAGTAAAAGGTTTGTAAATCTATCAAAGTAAATGCTTACATTTTTCAGTATTATATAA
>JAWXUG010000167.1:0-2826 GCA_044432885.1 Erysipelotrichaceae bacterium
ACAGGAAGATGTAAGTTTAATGAAATCTATCGTAAAAGATGAAGTGCTTGTTAAAGCTGCAGGAGGCATACGTGACTGGGTAACCTGTTTTAATATGATCAAAGCAGGCGCTAGTCGTATTGGTACAAGCAGTTCACTAAAAATTTTAGAAGAGTTTAATGAGGCCCACAAATGAAATCTCTGATTCATAATGTTCATATAATCATTGATGATGAAAAGGAAGTTTTTGGATCTTTAATCATAGAAGATGGTAAAATTAAATCCATTCAATCTACAAGTGAATTAATGAATGATTCAACACAGTTTGATGAAGTTATTGATGGAGAAAACCAATACTTAATTCCCGGTTTAATTGACATTCATCTGCACGGTAGTTATGGTTATGATTTTATAGAAAATCCATCTCTTGCGATCAATGAAGTTGCCAAAGGACTTGTATCAGAAGGAACTACATCTTTTATGGCTTCATTAACCGTTATTTCACATCAACAAATGTGTGACTTACTTAAAGAATACCAAGAAGTTAAACAAAATCCTGAAGATGCACATTTTTTGGGTATACATAGTGAAGGGCCTTATCTAAGTGTTGAATACAAAGCCTTAATGGACGAAACCTATTTAAGAGATCCTAGTATTCAAGAGTTAGATGAAATGATTAAGTGTTCAAATGGCTTATTAAAAATTATGACCATTGCACCTGAAAAACAAGGAATGCAAACATTTATTAAACATGCCATAGACAATCAAATCACCTTAATGATAGGACACACCAACACAACCTGTGAATGTGCTATAAATGCCCTTAATCAAGGTGTCACAGGATTTACTCACCTATACAATGCAATGAGCCCTCATACACATCGCAGACCTGGTGCTGTAACTTCAAGTTTTTTAGCTCCTAATGCCTACTGTGAACTTATTACAGATGGTTTCCACGTTCATGAAAATGTGATTGCAAGCACATATCAAATACTTGGTAGTAAACAAATAGTACTAGTCACTGATGCCATGTTAGCAAAAGGTATGAAGGATGGTGACTATACATTCTCGGGCTTAAGAACTCGTAAAACCAATCAAACAGTACAAGTAATTGAAACAGGAAGAATAGCTGGTAGTGCAATTACTATGATAGATGCTATAAAAAATATGCGTGCATTTACTGGTTGTAACATCCATGATATTGTTCAAATGGCATGCATTAATCCTGCAAAAGTAGCAAAAGTATATCAAAGTAAAGGAAGTCTTGATATTGGAAAAGATGCCGATATGATTTTACTAGATCAAGATTTCAATTTAAAAAAGACCTTTATTCAAGGTCAATGCGTATTTAAACACTAAGCTCAATACGAGCTTTTATAGTAATTTTGTTTATAGTATCGACAAAAAGTTTGAAAAGGACAACCCTCACATATTGGATTTTGAGCCTTACATTTGTATCTTCCAAAAAAGATAAATAAATGATGGGCGTGTGACCACATAGAACGATCAATTTTACGCATTAATATTTTTTCTGTCTGCAACACATTTTTAGGGTTAGGCACCAATCTTAAGCGTTTACTTACTCGTTCAACATGAGTATCTACCGCAATTGCCGGAACATTAAACCATTCAGACAGAACAACATTAGCCGTTTTTCTTCCTACCCCATCCAACATCATTAATTCTTCCATACTTGAAGGAACATTTCCATTAAATTCATCGATTATTTTTTGTGATAATGAAATAATATTTTTGGTTTTCGTTTGTGATAAACCAATACTTTTTATTAGAGATTGTACCTTTTTAAATTCACCCTTACTTAAACTTTGAGCATCTGGGTAAACTTCAAACAAATCTTTTGTAACAATATTCACCCTAATATCTGTTGTCTGTGCAGACAACACAACAGCTACCAAAAGCTGAAAAGCTGTTTCATGGGTTAATTCACATCTAGCATCTGGAAAAAGATTCATCATATTAGATAAAATTTCATGGGTATTCATTGTCTTATTCCTTTTTGTAGTTTAGCTACTGTTAAATTCTTTTTCTTCCAATCTCTTAAAATCGCATCAATATAAGCCATGCTTAACTTATCATATAATACCGCCTCTTTTAGTGCATAAACTAATAATTTACTATCGTGAACACTTAGCCATTCACTTATTTTTTCCATCTCATTTGCAGCTAAAGGACGACCAAATGTTTGCTCAAACAATTCAAAAGAACTATGATTCACAATATTCTCTACATTATAAACCTCATTTTCAAAAAGTCCATCTAAATAAAATTCAAGTCCCTTAGCAGTCGCTCTAATTTCAATATACTTTTTTGCTGTCAACAAAGACAATGTGCGATCAATTTCATCTAATGATAAATTAGTCTTTTTAGCTAATACATCATAGGTTATATCAATATGATTGGTATTCAAAAAGTCCACTGCTAAACAAACAATCCCCTCATTTGAACTGAAATTAAAATGTTCATAATGATCTATAATCCAATCTCTTCTATTAACATATTTTTCTTTATACCACTTCATTCTATCCCTCTTTTCATAAAGCTAAAATATTCTGTCTTAAGCTTCAAATCATAGACTTTGATATATAAATCATTTTCAAACACAACGACAGACTGGTCTTGATAATAGGAAAAATAAATACTCCCATCACCCATATCCTCATCTTCTATTCTTTGTAACCAATATTCATCATCAAATAGCGAACGTTCCTCTTTCAAAAATAAGACACCCTCTTTGTTGACATAATAAAAGTTTTCATTTGATAGATACACATAAACAACTTCATCTAATGCATAACGATTAACCAAATCAACTTGTTCCCCATATGC
>JAWXUG010000168.1:0-2700 GCA_044432885.1 Erysipelotrichaceae bacterium
ATTTGTGTATTGATCTAAAATCCAGCGTATTTTACTTGCCGATAAATAAGGGTCAATAGGTAACCCTGTTTTATTTTTGATACATGCTTCCCAATTGTTCTTTGACCATTGTTCACAAACCACATCACTTTGACGTGATTGCCAAACGACAGCATAATGGATAGGAAGTCCAGTATGTTTATCCCAAACTACTGTAGTCTCTCTTTGATTCGTAATCCCTATCGCTTTAATTTGTGAGGGATGAATATCACTCATTGCCAAAACTTTAGCAATCACTGCTAAGGTTTTAAGCCAAATCTCATTGGCATCCTCTTCCACCCATCCAGGATGTTTAAAAATTTGTGTGATTTCTTCTTGTTCAATAGCCACAACATTACATGCTTTATCAAATAATATTGCGCGACTACTGGTTGTCCCCTGATCAATTGCTAAAATATACTCTTTCATTTATGATTTCCTCCATTATATTTTGATGGTCCTCTTTGTTAATTCTATTTTACGCTAATCCTGACAATCTATCAACTTTACAAGTGGATTGTTAATAGAAAAAAAGTACATCATGTATGAATACACCAATGTACTTCTTTATCTATTTCCTAAATTTCATGAAATGGAAATTTCAACATTATTTTAAATAAGTCTCCATCAACAATCACTTCAAGCTTACCACCATGTAACTCAGTCAAACTTTTCGCTATTGCCAAACCTAATCCACTTCCTTCTGTATTTCTTGAAGCATCACCTCTTACAAATCTATCGGTAACATCTAATGACTTAAAATCAATTTCTTCGGCAGAAATATTCTTAAAATCAACACACACATAATCTGCTACCACAAAAGCACTAATATAAATCCGAGTATTTGCCATTGCATACTTATAAATATTGGTTAATAGGTTTTCAATGATGCGATGGGCCTTATAACTATCAAGTTGAACAATCATTTTTGGCTGTTCAAAGTTATATTTAACCTCTAACCCTTTTTCATTAAATTTATCTTCCCATTCTAAATAGATTTGTTGAATAAGATTACACATATCTAATGATTGTAATTCTAATGCTATTTCACCACTATTTAACTTACTCATTTCAAATAAATCATCAATCAAATTTTTTAAACGTTTAGAATTTCTATCTACTGTTTCAATATAACTATCTCTTGATTCCTCATCTAAATTTTCAGATTTTAATAAATCCGTATAATTAATAATATTGGTTAAAGGGGTTTTTAAGTCATGAGAAACATTACTAATTAATTCTGTCTTCATTCTTTGTGACTTAACTTCTTCAAATACTGCCTTAGAGAAACCTTGTTTAATATTTGTTAAATCCTCTTTAATATCATTATATAGACCTAAATCTTCTTTAATTTCTACATTTAAATCACCCTGAGCAATCTTACTTGTAATTTGTTTTAAATTGTTATAATCATGTTTAGCCGCCTTATTGATAAAAAGATAAATAAGGGTTAACGCAATCGCATAACTGAAAACAAAGACTGGAGAATAAAGAACAATAAAGATTAAACTATTCACACTCAAAAAGATGACAAACATAATATTGGACTTACTAAAAATATTATCTGAGTAAAAGCCATTTAAATCTTTTAAGAAGTCTTTAATTAAAGTGAATAAAACCACACATAAACTTAAAATTAAGGAGTAATGAATAATATAATATCCGACTCCAACATGGAACATATATCGAATCATATAGCCTAAAATATAGCCTGCGAACATCAGTATAGATAAACTTCCATAAATCATTAGATTAGATAAAATAATAGAAGTTTGATGATCAAACAACACGTCTAATGATGAAGAAACTACGCCTAAATACTCATACGCATAGATTAATGGATAACAGAAAAGTAAAAATATTAATGCAAGTACAATCAGCGACCATACTTCTAATTTGATTTCTTTGATATGTTTTAAAACTGGTGCCTTAGATGCCCATTTAATAGGTAACACAAGCCCAAGACACATCATTAGAAAGCCAAATATTGCTAAGTATGGATAAATCAAAATAGCCATTGTTTTGATGCTATCTATATAGCTAAAACTTAATGTTTCCCCATCTATTCCCTTACCAAAACCAAATGCAATATCAACATTACTAATTGGATTAAGTTCAAATTTTAAGTCATTTAAATAGATAATGTCAAAGTCCATATCAAATTGATTACTCGTTGTATCTGTTGTATAATAACGAACACTTCTTGTTACCTGCTGAGATGATTCACCGCTAACCATATTAGGCGTATTAGCATAGGAAACACTTTCCTTTGATACGTAATACTCATTGCCTAAATCATCAATATAATAATTTGAATTATTGATAATGCTATCAATAATATCTCTTAAAATATACATTTCAACCGTCGCTTTTGCATCTCCATCTTGAATTAGGTTTTCATAAATATAATCATTCCCACTCAAAGAATAAAAATCAAACTCTCCTGATGCGTCCACCTCAATTGTAATAGGTGTAAAGTATTGTTCATTGATCATATCCGATGTTAGTTGATTATCTGTATTTAATAAATCAATACTCGATGTCTGCACATAACTTTCATTTTGATTGTTTAAAACAGTATAGTATATCCCATAATAGTCCAAATCACTTTCCCATGCATCGATATAATTCTCCATCACCCGATTGGCCTGTTCATTAATATAAGAATCACTTGTGTTTATT
>JAWXUG010000169.1:0-2694 GCA_044432885.1 Erysipelotrichaceae bacterium
AATCAAAAAATATACACCACGCTATAACATTATATTTATGGATGATAAAACCTACCCATATTTAAAACTTGAAAAGGGCAAGTATCCAAGTCTTAAAATTGTGAGAGAATCAAAAAAAGATGCCAAAGCTAAATATTTTGGCCCATATCCTGATGTATTATCAGCAAGATTTACCCAAAAAGTATTGAACGAAATATATCCTTTAAGAAAATGCAAGAAAATACCTAATAAAGTATGTTTATATTATCATTTAAACCAATGTTTAGGACCCTGTGTTTATCCAATAGATGATGCAGTCATTACTAAGATGCAAGATGGGGTTATTCGGTTTTTAAATGGTGAGACCCAAGATGTGCTTACTTTTTTGAATCAACAAATGGAGCAATATATAGAAACCCTAGCATTTGAAAAAGCTAAGGAAGTTCATGATCGAATCCTAGCTATTCAAAATACAGTTTCAAAACAAAATGTTGATTTTGAATCTTTAAAAAATGTAGACATTTTTCACTATTATCTAGATAAGGATTATATTTCTATTCAAGGATTATTTGTTAGAAATGGAAAGTTACTATATAAAACTTCATCTATTTTACCTATTTATGCTGATGCTGAAGAAGAAGTGACATCCTTTTTACTACAATATTATCAAACCCATGACATAGCCAGTGAGTTAATTTTACCTAATACACTAATAGATGATGGGTTAGAAGGACTTCTTGAAAGTAAAATTAGTTATCCTGTTAGAACATCTAAGCGCCATAAATTATTATCTATGGCCTATGAAAATGCCAAAATTGCTCATCAAGAACGTTTTGAAAATGAATTACGGAAAAATCAAAATTTAGATATCGCAGTAAATGAATTAAATCAAATATTTAAGCGCACAATAGAACGTGTTGAGCTTTTTGATGTGTCAAATATATCTGGTCAGGATAATGTCAGTGCAATGGTTGTTTTTGATCAGGGTCAACCAATGAAAAAATACTATCGACTATTTAAGTTAGAAGATCGCCAAGATGATTATGCTAGTATGTATGAAGTCTTATATCGTCGTTACTTTAGACTTTTAAAGGACAAAGAAAGTCTACCTAGCCTTTTACTTGTTGATGGAGGGAAGGGGCATATTCAAATTGCCAAACAAGTGATGCAAGCACTTGACTTAAACATTGAAATTGCAGGACTTGTTAAAAATGAACAACATAAAACTACGGCATTATTAGATCAAGATTTAAATCCTATTGCATTAAATAAAGAAAGTCAACTTTTCTTTTTACTGACAAGAATGCAAGATGAAGTTCATCGTTTTGCATTAAGTTATCATACTAAATTAAGGTCTAAAAGAATGCAAAAATCCATCTTAGATGATGTTAAAGGTATTGGTGAGGTTAAAAAAGAAAAATTATTCAAACATTTTAAAACCATCAGTAATATTAAGAAAGCTAATAGGGAAGAATTAGCTAAAATTGTCGGTAAAAAGGCGGCAGATAGTATTTTAATTACCTTTTCACAAAAATAATGCTATACTAGTAAAAAGGAGAAAATATGCTAGAAAACTTTAATGATTTTTTATCGCTTATTAGTATTATTCTACTTTTGTTATGTATCATGTATTACTTAGTATTTCATACCAGAAAAGGCAATAAAGAGTCTTTGTTTGAAAAATCGGATGAATACTATCGTGAATTTGATGATATTGAAGATGAAGATATAGACTATTAGGAGGAAGAAAATGTTTACAAAAGCAATTACATCGGCGAATGCGCCAAAGGCAATCGGGCCATACTCACCTGCAGTAAAACTAGGAGACTTTGTTTATGTTTCAGGAACACTACCTGTTGATCCTACAACCAATGAAATGGTTTCTACAGATATCAAGGAGCAAACACACCAAGTATTAAAGAATATGAGTAATTTATTAGCAGAAATGAATTTAGAATTACGTCATGTTGTTAAAACTACTGTCTTTGTAACAGATTTAAAAGATTTTAATGATATGAATGAAGTTTATGCGACATACTTTAGTGAACCATTCCCAGCTAGATCATGTGTTCAAGTCGCTGCATTGCCAAGAGATAGTAAAATCGAAATTGAAGCACTTGTTATTGATACCTTAGCGTATGAAGCACAAATGCAAGGCGGCTGCGATGGCGGTTGTGGATGCCATGACGCTGAAGAAACATCAGGATGCTCACAAAATGATGAAGGGTGCTGCTGCGGCAAGTAATAAATATCATAATCAAATGTAGTCATTGGCTACATTTTTTTATTTTAAGGAATATGAAATAAATCCATCATAATATAGTGGAGGTTAAATATGTTATACATACAATCAAATGAACACTATGTGACTCTTTATACCACTAATGAATCTAAAATTATTCATGATTCATTAGTTAAAATACTCAATCAACTTTGTTTACAATATGGGAGTACACTAGATGGACGCATATCCTTTTTCAAATATTGGATAAAAGTTCATCAGAAGGTTCCAATTGTCGTATCTATTAACCATGGATTGATTTTAATGCCCTTATACTCGATTCATCAAAAAGAATGTATTTTATTAAATTACACAATGATAAAAAAATATCGATCAATCAATGATTGTCAAAGTGAAGTTACTTTTTATGATCAAACTAGCATCACGATAGATGTCAATATACGAATCATTCGTAAGCAAATGAACCGTGTAAA
>JAWXUG010000170.1:0-2630 GCA_044432885.1 Erysipelotrichaceae bacterium
TAGCTTCTACTTTGAATTCACGTCTCATACGATCCACGATGATATCTAAGTGTAATTCACCCATACCAGCAATAATCGTTTGACCAGTTTCTTCATCTGTATAAGTTCTGAAAGTTGGATCTTCTTCTGCAAGTTTTGCTAATGCTAATCCCATTTTATCTGAGTCAGCTTTTGTTCTTGGTTCAACTGACATTTGGATAACTGGTTCTGGGAAAACCATTGATTCCAAAATAATTGGATTTTTTTCATCACATAAAGTATCTCCTGTAGTGGTAACTTTTAAACCAACTGCAGCTGCGATATCTCCTGAATAAACATCAGTGATTTCTTTACGGTGATTCGCATGCATTTGAACGATACGTCCAAAGCGTTCTCTTGTATCTTTTGTAGCATTTAATACATAGCTTCCTGATGTTGCAGTACCTGAGTACACACGGAAGTAAGTTAAACGCCCTACAAATGGGTCAGTCATAACTTTAAATGCTAATGCTGAGAAAGGTTCTGAGTCATCAGCGTGACGTGCAGCTTCGCTACCATCTTCTAATGTTCCTTCAATTGAAGGGATATCAAGAGGTGATGGTAAATATGCAACGACTGCATCTAACAATAATTGAACCCCTTTGTTTTTATATGCTGAACCGCATAATACAGGGAAGAATTCTGAAGATAATACACCAGCACGAATTGCTTTTTTGATTTCTTCAATTGTAGGTTCTTCACCTTCTAAAACTTTCATCATTAATTCTTCATCATAATCTGCAATCATATCTAATAATTGAGATCTTAATGTTTCGATTTCATCATGATATTCAGCAGGTACATCGCTTACTTCAATATCTGTACCTAAATCATTTTTGTACATATGCATTTTTCTTTCAACAACATCAATGATTCCTCTGAAAGAAGTTTCTGCACCAATAGGGAATTGAATAGGTGCAGCTTTTGCTCCTAAACGATCGCCAATTGATTTAACTGACATCATGAAGTCAGCACCTGTCGCATCCATTTTATTACAGAATACGATACGAGGCACTTTATAAGTTGTTGCTTGGCGCCAAACTGTTTCAGTTTGAGGTTCAACCCCTGCCTTAACGTCTAATACTGCTACCGCACCATCTAATACACGAAGTGAGCGTTCAACTTCAACAGTGAAGTCAACGTGACCTGGAGTATCGATAATGTTGATACGGTGACCATCCCATGCAGCTGTTGTTGCAGCTGAAGTGATTGTAATCCCACGTTCTTGTTCTTGAGCCATCCAGTCCATTGTAGAAGCACCTTCGTGTGTTTCTCCAATTTTATGGTTAACTCCTGTATAGTAAAGAATACGTTCAGTAGCTGTTGTTTTTCCGGCATCGATATGCGCCATAATTCCGATGTTTCTAGTATTTGCTAGTGAAAACTCGCGTGCCATAACTTACCCTCTTCCTACCAACGATAATGTGCAAATGCTTTATTAGCTTCTGCCATTTTATGGATATCATCTTTTTTCTTAACTGATGCTCCTGTACCATTAGCTGCATCAATAATTTCTCCAGCTAATCTTTGTTCCATTGTTTTTTCATGGCGTAAACGTGAATAGTTTACTAACCATCTTAATCCTAAAGTTAATCTTCTTTCTTCAGATACTTCAACTGGTACTTGGTAGTTTGAACCACCAACACGTCTAGCTTTAAGTTCTAGAAGTGGCATAACATTTGATAATGCTTGTTCAAATACTTCCATTGGTTGACGTTCTGTTTTTGCTTCAACGATGTCAAACGCGTTATATAAAATTGATTGAGCGACTCCTTTTTTCCCATCGATCATAATTTTATTAATTAAGCGCGACACTAATTTTGAATTGTAGATTGGATCTTGCAATACATCTCTTTTCGCAATATGTCCTTTTCTTGGCATGTCTTAATTCCTCCTATTTCTGATCGACTATTTAGCCGCTTTAGGACGTTTAGCACCGTATAATGAACGTGATTGACGACGAGCGTCCACTCCAGCACAGTCTAAAGTTCCTCTAATAATATGGTATCTTACCCCTGGTAAATCCTTAACACGACCTCCGCGAATTAACACAACACTGTGTTCTTGAAGATTGTGACCGATTCCAGGAATATAAGCAGTAACTTCCATTCCGTTTGATAAACGTACACGAGCGTATTTACGTAACGCTGAGTTTGGTTTTTTAGGTGTCATTGTCCCTACACGAGTACATACCCCTCTTTTTTGAGGTGCTGCAATCGATGTTGCTGTACGTTGTAAAGAGTTGTAACCTCTGTTTAATGCAGGTGATTTAGATTTCCAAACTTTGTTTGTACGACCTTTTCTCACCAATTGATTAATAGTTGGCATTTGTTTCTCCCTTCATTTTATTTTTGCACACACATCCAAGTGTGTCATACTTTAGCCTAAATATATGTTCCCTTCACAGGAAACACCATAAAAATCGCTAAGCATGATTATCTTACCTCATTGGAACCCTAATGTCAATCAATAAATTAAAGTTTTTATAAGTTACTTAATTTGCAAAGTAAGTGCAACCTTAGGATAGAGATAACTTAGCGAATCAATTTTTCAAAGAGAGTAGCAGTAACTTAATGATTTATTTTATACTTTCATAAAAAACCATTTTAACT
>JAWXUG010000171.1:0-2547 GCA_044432885.1 Erysipelotrichaceae bacterium
TGTCTTCGATAAGAACTTATAACGTCCACCATAGCATACCAATTCAAATGGATAAACTAGTTCCTGATATTTTAAAATAAGCGCATCTAAAATAGTAATAATTTCTTCTTCATTTTTTTCTAATACAATTTCTAATTGGTCAACATTAATCCCTTCATCTCCTACTACAAACAATAGGCCTTCAATAATACTTGAAGTTGTAAGCGTAGACTCTTGTGATTTATTAATTGTACAACACCCTTGAGTTATCTCTGATTCTTGGATATTTTCAATGCATTCTTGAATTTCATTATTATGATTCATGATTCCCCCTTGTAAACCAAATCGTTTCTTTTTCATCTACACTAAAGTAAAGAAAATGTCTTTTGGCTAGTTCTAAAATTGAAAGAAAGGTAACAATCGCTACATGAACGTTCTCACAATCCTCAATTAATTGATCAAAACTAAATGTTTTCGGTAAATCTATTAATCTAGCCTTTATTTGTGTAATTCGATCATCGACAGAAATCTCTTTTTGAGCAAACTTAACTTCAACAGGTTTAGATAACTGTAGTCTTCTCAACACCTTATTCATCGCTTTCATTAAATCATAAGGAGAGCCACTAATGGCTTGAAACTCTTGTTGTTCATTCGCTAAATCATCTACTAAAATGGACATTGGTTTTGATACTTGTTGCTGACGCGCATGATAACTTGCTTCAAGTTCTCCTGCAACATCTTTAAATTTTTGATACATAATTAAACGTTGAGCTAATAATTGGCTAGGATCTTCTTCATATTCACTATCCAATATTACTTCTTGTTTAGGTAATAATTTTTTACTCTTATATTCAATTAAGGTTGCTAACTCTACTAAGTACTCACTTTCAACTTCAAGATGAAGGTTTTCCATAGCATTTAAATATTTTAAATATTGATCAGTCAAAATATTGATATCTAAATCAAATAGATCTAACTCTTGTTCTTTTATCAAGTGTAACATTAAATCTAATGGACCTTCAAAGTGAGTTGTATTTACAGTGAAACTCAATGGCTCATCCTCCTTATTTAACAACGATGTTGATCACTCTTCCTTTGATCACAAACATCTTTACAATTTCTTTGCCTTCAATAAATGTTTTAACGTTAGGAACATCTAGGGCTTGTTGTTTAAGCACTTCTTCCTCTTCATTGGTTTTCGCATCAAACTTGCCGCGCAATTTACCGTTGACTTGTACTGCAACTTCAATACTATCCAAAACAATTTTTGATTCATCATAAGTTGGCCATGCTGCATAAGCAATTGTATCTTCATTTGTTAATTGTTGATAAATTTCTTCAGCAAAATGTGGAGCAAAACAGTTAATCATTTTAATGAAATTTAATCCATATTCACGATATACTTTACCATGCTTATAACAATCATTAATAAATATCATCATTTGTGAAATGGCCGTATTCATATTTAAGGTATCAATATCTGTGGTAACTTTTTTTACAGTAAAATGATAACTATAATCTAGCGCCCCATCATTTTCATCAGTTAAGATATCCATTTCCATAAATAAACGCCAAACACGATCCAACCATTTGCGTGCACCTTCAACACCTTTTTCACTCCATGGTTTACTTGCTTCAAGAGGCCCCATAAACATTTCATAAACACGAAGGGTATCAGCACCAAATTGTTCTACAATGATATCTGGATTAACGACATTACCACGAGATTTACTCATTTTTTCGCCATTTTCACCTAAAATCATCCCTTGATGGAATAACTTTTTAAATGGTTCTTTACATTTTACAATTCCTTTGTCATAAAGAAATTGATTCCACATACGAGAATATAATAAGTGACCTACTGCATGTTCAGCTCCCCCAACATATAAATCAACTGGCATCCAGTGAGCTAATAATTTAGGATCAGCTAACATTTCAGTATTGTTAGGATCGATATATCTTAAGAAATACCAGCTACTTCCAGCAGAACCTGGCATTGTATTGGTTTCACGTTTAAAAGATTTCCCCTCTTTTACACCATTTACCCAATTATCAGCCTTACAAAGTGGAGATAAGCCCCCTACGCCTTTATAATCATCAAGTACAGGCAAAGTTAATGGTAATTCATCAGTAGATAAAGTTTGCATACTTCCATCTTCAAAATGAATAACAGGAATTGGTTCACCCCAATAACGTTGCCTTGCGAAAATCCATTCTCTTAAACGGAAGTTAATTTTAGCTTGTCCAACTTCGTGTTCTTGTAGCCAAGCAATCATCATATTAATGGCATCATCTTTGTTTAATCCATCTAAGAATTCAGAATTTATATGAAGACCATCTTCAACCATAGCCGTTTCTTCAATTGAACCCCCTGCTAAAACTTGAATGATTTCAATCCCAAATTTTTTGGCAAATTCATAGTCACGTTGATCATGTGCTGGTACTGCCATAATCGCACCTGTTCCATAAGATGCCAAAACATAATCACTAATCCATATAGGAACTTTCTTTTGATTTACAGGATTAATGGCATAAGCCCCTGTAAAAACCCCGGAGTTTTCTTTATTT
>JAWXUG010000172.1:0-2488 GCA_044432885.1 Erysipelotrichaceae bacterium
TTGGCAATTAAATGGCGATATTCCCCTTTAACAGGAATGTAATATTTTGGCTTAAACAAATAAATCATCATCTTTAAGTCTTCTATGGATGCGTGCATTGAATAGACTTGTTTGGCATTAATGGTAACTACATTAACCCCTTCTTTATATAAGTCATTTTCCATGTTGCTCGCTTCTTTTTCTGTTCCTGCGACAACAGGGGATGCAACTACCACTGTGTCGTTTTCTTTTAGTTCCACAAGTTCATCTTCTTTAGTTGCAATACGATTCATACGTTTAAAAACACGTGCACCAGAACCTGAAACGATACAGATGGTATCCATTGAATCCTTGTTAAATTCTTTCTTGCTAATTAATAAATCTTTATCGATATCATAATACCCTAATGTTTGTAACATCGCTAAAAGTTCTAATTGACTTTCATCATAAAAGAAAACGCGTTTCTTATATTTTTTGGCTAATTCTAAAATTTCAATAATTCTAAATAAATTTTGTTTATATACAGTAATTAATAAGCGTCCTTGAGCACTTTCAAAATAAGGCTCAATGATATCACTTATACGGTGACGCGGAGCTGTATATCCCGTATTATTAGCACCAACTGATTCACTTAATAGTGCCAATACCCCATCTTTTCCAATTTCTGCAAAACGACCAATATCACACGAGAAATGAGGATTGCGGATATCATAATCCATTAAATATTCACTTGTATACACAATTGATCCTTTTGGTGTTTTAATCACAATCCCAACTCCATCTGGTACAGATTGGGTCACACCAAAAGTTTGAATGAGCGTATTAGATACTTTAAAACGATCATTTCTTTTTATTTTATGAATTTTAGCATTTTTAATTTTAAGTTTTTGTAATTCTTTCTTAATTAATAAAGATGTAAATGGGGTAGCATAAATAGGAATATTTACACTCTTAATCAAGTGACCGATTGCCCCTAACACATCATCATGTCCATGGGTTATAAAAATGCCTTTGATACGGTCTTTATTTTCTATTAAATAAGTAAAGTCGGGGATAATCATCTCAACCCCTAATTGTTCATGTTCACTTGGATACTTCAATCCAACTTCGATGATGAAAATATCATCATTGACTTCAATGACGTACATATTTTTGCCGCTTTCGTCTAGTCCTCCTAGAGCGAATAAACGTACTTGTTCCATTATTTTTCCTCCTAAGTAAAGCTTTAACTATATTATAGCTTAAGACTTAATGGCTTTCAATCATTTCGCCATTTAAAGACCAGCTACGAACTTCAGTAATCTTTACTTCTACTATTTGGCCCTCTTCTACATATTTTCCTGTAAAATTAACCAACTTATTTTCTTCAGTGTACCCACTGTAGGCTTCATCATTTTTACGACTAGTACCATCTACCAATACTTTAACTATCTTGTCTTTATATTTTTGGTTATTGATATTAGAGTAATGTCCTACTTTTTCATTTAAAATTTGTAGGCGTTCACTTTTTTCTTTATCACTTACATTGTCTTCCATTCTAGCAGCAGGAGTCCCTTCACGTGGTGAATAAATAAAGGTGAAGGCATTATCAAACTTGCAATAATCAACAATGGCTAAAGTGTCTTCAAACTGTTCTTGCGTTTCATTTGGAAATCCCACAATAATATCTGTTGAGAAAGTACAATGTGGGACTTTCTCAATGATGCGATGATATAAATCCTTATATTGTTCTACTGTATAACGTCTTCCCATCAACTTTAAGATTTCATTATTCCCAGATTGAATTGGCAAATGAATAAACGGCATAATATTCTCATATTTAGCAATCACATCAACCATTTCTTGGGTAAAATCTGATGGATAGGAAGTTGTAAAACGAATTCTTTCAATTCCTGTTTTCGCAACTTCTTCAAGTAAATGTGAAAAATCATGGTCTTTTCCCAAGTCTTTTCCATAAGCATTTACATTTTGACCAAGTAAAGTAACTTCTTTAAAGCCTTGTTGTTTTAAGGTGTTTACTTCATCTAAAATATCATCAATCAACCTTGATCTTTCTTTTCCTCTCGTATAAGGAACAATACAATACGTACAGAATTTATCACATCCATACATAATATTAACCCATGCTTTATGCTTTACAAAACGGTTAACAGGTAAATTTTCAATTACCTCTCCTTGTTTTGAGTAAACCTCAACGACCTTTTGGCGATTTTGCATCGCATCAAATAACAATTGAGGTAAACGATGGATATTATGAGTACCAAAAATTAGATCTACATGTTTATACTTTTTCAAAAGTAAATCAACGATATCTTCTTCCTGTGCCATACAACCACATAAGCCAAATACTAAATTAGGATTGTTTTTGCGCAATTTTTTTAACATCCCTAACTCACCAATCACCTTATCTTCGGCATTTTTTCTAATTGCACAAGTGTTAAATAATATAAAATCTGCATCCTCTTCGCTCATCGCTTCACTAAATTTTAAACCTTCTAAAATTCCGCTT
>JAWXUG010000173.1:0-2400 GCA_044432885.1 Erysipelotrichaceae bacterium
CTTTTTCTTGGGTTAAATCACTTAATTCTTTACGAATTTCTGTCAAGCGTGTCTTAGATTTTTCATCACTTTCTTTTTTAAGGGCCATTTCTTCAATTTCAAGTTGTCTAATCTTTCTTAAATATTGATCTAAAGCTAAAGGCATAGAGTCCATGTCTACACGAATGGATGCACAGGCTTCATCGATTAAATCAATCGCTTTATCTGGAAGGAAACGATCAGTGATATAACGATGGGATAATAGTGCACTTGAAACGATGGCTTCATCTTTAATGATGACCCCATGATGGGTTTCAAAACGATCTTTTAAACCTCTTAAAATAGAAATCGTTTCTTCAACACTAGGTTCCTCAACCATGACTTTTTGAAATCTTCGCTCAAGAGCTGCATCTTTTTCAATGTATTGGCGATATTCATCAAAGGTTGTTGCCCCAATACATTTTAATTCACCTCGTGCCAACATTGGTTTTAATAAGTTAGCAGCATCCATCGATCCTTCACTTTTACCAGCACCGACTAAATTATGAATTTCATCAATGAATAAGATAATATCACCTTGGGCTTGTTTCACTTCTTCAAGTACCGCTTTTAAACGTTCTTCAAATTCTCCTCGATATTTAGCACCTGCAATTAAGGCACCCATATCTAGTTCGATCAGTTTTTTATCTTTTAATCCAAAAGGTACATCTTGTTGCATAATACGCCATGCTAAGCCTTCAACAATAGCGGTTTTACCAACCCCAGGTGAACCAATTAAAACGGGGTTATTTTTCGTTTTACGACTTAAAATTTGAATGATTCGTCTGATTTCATCATTTCTGCCGATTACAGGATCAATTTTACCATCCTGTACATCTTTAACGACATCCCGACCGTATTTTTTTAAGGCGTCAAATTTATTTTCTGCTTGATTTGAATCCATTGTTTGTCCGTTTCTTCTTTGTTTTTCTAATTCGATGAAGGCTGATTGATTAAAATGATAATGTTCACATATCTCTTTACTTAATGCACTTTGATTAAATAATAAAGCGATAAAGAATAGATTCACACTCATATATTCATCTTTAAAACGCTTCATTAATTTAAGGGCATCTTGATAAGTTAAAGACATTTCATTGGATAAGCGAGGTTGTCCATTGGATACCTTTGGTTTCTTTTGGGCATATTGTTGGATAACTGCGTTTAACCATTCCTTATCCATTTGCATATTTTCTGTGAATAATACAACGGATTCATCCTTAAAAATCAATGGATATAGATTTTCGCTGGTTAATTCACTATCTTGTTGATCAACAGCGTCCATGTAGGCTTGATTGATTAATTCTTGTAATCTTTGAGTCATTTTTTCAATATTCATCATTACCTCCTTTGGCACTTTAGCTATTAGAGTGCTAAGTTATGTTATTTTTAAAGTAACAGTTTCCTGTTACTTAAATGCTTTTTTAAATTTATCGAATACAGATTCTTTACCATTACTATTTAATTCTTTTAATTGTTGGTAAAGATGTAATTCTTCTTTGCTTACTTTCTTTGGTATTTGTACTTCTATTTCAACAAATTGATCACCTGGCTCATTGTTACGGGTATCTTTAACCCCTTTACCACGTAATCTAAATTGTTGATTAGGTTGGGTTCCTGCTGCTATATTTAATTCTACATCTCCATAAACTGTGGGTACATCAATGGTTGTACCGATGGTTGCATCAACAGCTGAAATAGGCACATTAATATAAATATTTCTTCCATCACGTTTAAAGAAATCATGACGATTAACTGTAATTTCAATGTATAAATCGCCATTAAGTCCGCCATTTGCACCTAAATCACCTTTTCCAGTAACACGAATTTGTTGCCCTGTTTGAATTCCTGCAGGAATTTTCACATCTAAACTAACCGTTTTATGTTCATAACCAGCTCCATGGCAGGTATTACATTTTCTTGTAACCGTCTTCCCTTTTCCATGACATTCAGGACATACCCCTTGAGATTGGAATACCCCAAAAGGTGTTCTTTGTTGAGTGGTTACCTTACCACTTCCCTTACAAGTATTACATACCTTAATATCATCTTTAGAATAGGCACCACTACCAGAACATGTATGACATGTTTCATCTACACTTAATTTAATAGTTTCTGTTTTCCCAAATACGGCATCCATAAAACTAATGCGCATTTGCATATAGCGATCCTGACCTTTTCGAGGGCCATTACTACTACGTGATGATCCTCCTGAGAATCCTCCTCCAAAAAAGGATCCAAAGATATCATTTAAATCATCATAGCCTCCGCTATATCCGCCACCACCAAAACCATTAGCACCTTCCATTCCGGCATGCCCAAATTGCTCATAGGTTGATTTTTTTTGTGGATCACTTAATACTTCATAGGCTTCATTAATTT
>JAWXUG010000174.1:0-2306 GCA_044432885.1 Erysipelotrichaceae bacterium
GACACCAATTGGATGGGTGTAGATAGATGGTGCTAATCCTTCAGAGTTAGCTTGTTCTAAGCTAGCTTTTAAGATTTCGTTTCCTGTTTTACCTTCTACATAGTGAGAAATGGTAATATCTTGTAAACGGTTGGCTGCAGTTAAAGCATCCAATAATCCTTTTGGTGCTTCTTCTTCATCTAATTTTAAGATATAGCAATTTTCTTGAGTATCTGTACAAAGTCCTAAATATTTAAACCCAATATCGCAATGTAATAAATCTCCTGGTAAAATGACTGTTTCATCATGGATGTCCCCTTCATTTTCGCGAATAACATTCACGGTATAGTCAAACCATGGTTGAAGGCCTAAATCAAAAGTTTTTTGCATCATGTAGTATTTTACATCCGCATTGGTTGTAGCTCCAGGAATAATTACACGACTAGAGAATGCTTCTGCAATTAAAGCATGTGCAATTTGTACAATGCCAGTATAAGCAGCCACTTCTTCTTCACTTCTTGTTTCAAGCCATCCCACTGCAATATTTTCAGCACTACAAATTTTTGATGCATGTTCTTGTAGTCCTTCTTCAATTTCGGTATATAATTGATGACTTAATCCATCTCCGAATGCAAAGTATTGTGAGAAGTTTAATCCAATTTTCTTAGGATTACAACGATCTACCACTCTTTTTAAGCATTCATATTGGCTTTCTGGTGGATTGCCATTCGCATCAATTTTACTTGAAGTAACAGCCCAGTTACTTCCTTTTTGATTTGTCCATTCAGAAGTATAGTATTGTGCTAACTCCCCTCCTGGTCTTCCTATTGAATAACGTTCTACGATTCCTGCATCATTAAGATAGAATAATAGAATACTTTTTCTTCTAGCAGAAATACATGATCTTGGAACCAATGAAAGATACGTTGGATCTTCATTATATTCTCTACATGCCACAATCCACATATCGATTCCTGAGCGTTTCATCACTTCAGGAAGAATTGTTTCTAATCGTGTTTTTAACCATTTATCTTGAACTTTTTCTTGTTCACGATAAGGCATAATTTTCACTTTTAATTCATCAATATTAAGCCCTTGATATACTAAATCGCGTGTTTGCATAACTTTATTTTTCCCCCATTGCTTCTAAAATAGTCTTTTTAATATATGCATATGATTCATCTAAATCTTCATTATTCACACAATGTCTAAATAATGGCGCTAATTCCATTTCCATTTGCGCTTTACTAATACGGTTTTTAATTCCTGCTTCATCATCTTTGTAACGGGCACGAATTTGTCTTTCTAACTCTTCAATATCTTTTGGCAATACAAAGAAAGCTAAAGATTCAGGTTTCATTAATTTAATTTGACCAACCCCTTGAGATTCTGTTTCAATAAGTACATTTTTGCCCTTATTTACTAAGAATTCAACATTTTGAAGTGGTGTACCGTAGTAATATCCATTAAATTCTGTATATTCTAGTAATTCTTTATTTTTTACTGATTCCGCGAAGGTTTTATGGTCTACAAAATAATAATCTACACCATCAATTTCCCCTTCTTTTTGAGGTCGTGTTGTTACTGAGATTGAATAGAATAGTTTTAAATCTGCATCATCCATTAATAATTTACGGATTTTGCCCTTCCCTACACTACTAGCTCCTGTTAAAATGATAATCAATCCTTTTTCCATATTATTCTCCTATTTTAATCTTGTAATCATTGTTTTTAGATTTTCAAACGTACGATCAAATGAAGCTAAATCCATTTTTTCATCTGGTGTATGAATGAATTGTGTAATAGGTCCCATTGAAACAATATCCATTTTTGGATTAAGTGCTTTAAATACCCCACACTCATTTCCTCCATGACCTGCATGTAATTCTAATGGTTTTCCTGTTCTTTCAAGGACAATTTCGTTAAATGCGTCTCTCATTGGTGAATCTTTTGAATAGCTCCAGTTTGGATATCTAGAGTCTTGTTCAACTTCAAATCCACAAACACGAGCGACAACACTTAATCTTGAAATGAAGTCATCAATCGAACAACCTATTGCTGATCTAATCGAAAATTCAGCAGTTACTTTTCCATCATTTGAGTCTAAAACGCCTAAATTTAATGAAGTTTGTGTTAATCCTTCAATAGCCATACTTCTAGCTTGGAAGCCATTTGGTGCTAAATATAATGCATCGATAACTGATGATGAAACTTCATCGGTAAAGACAGTGTCACTTATTGTTTCTTTGAATTCTACAAAGAATCCTGCATCGCTATACTCTAGTTCTGTTTGAATATCTTTGTCCATTCTGCGTACAACAGTTTCT
>JAWXUG010000175.1:0-2304 GCA_044432885.1 Erysipelotrichaceae bacterium
ATAAATCCATATACGACAATTAAACAAAATAATAAACTATCTACACGATCCAACATACCTCCATGTCCTGGAAATAAAGAACCAAAATCCTTCGCTTGATAATGACGTTTTAATAAACTAAAAGACAAATCACCAATTTGAGAAACGATAGGCAATATGATGCTTAAAACAATTAAGCCCACATCATTTAATCCTTCTATGAAAAAACAAGCAAAAAGGATAGATAAACTCATTCCAACAAACCAGCCACCAACTGCTCCTTCAACGGTTTTTTTAGGAGATACCCTTGGATTTAATTTATGTTTACCAAAAAAGAAACCAAAGAAATACGCACCTACATCACATCCAAAAGTAGCTAAAGCCACATAGATCATTAACAGATTATTAATTTCATAAATCATTAAAATGGAATTTATGCTAAATCCTAAAATAAGAGAAAACAGATAAAATAAAGCAATTTCATCTAAAGAATAGTTCTCATCCACAATGGCTAAAACCAATAAGTAAATCATCAATACAATCATCAAAAAAGAAGTACTCAAAACTGAAACACTAGCCATACTTACAACAAAAAGAAAGGCACCTAAAAATAATTTCAAATCAAATTGATGTTTTTTTAATACAACCAGTTCATAACATGCCCCAATGGCTACCACAGCCATAAGACATTTTAAGGGTATCCCTCCTATAATTAATGGAGGTAAACAAATTGCAATTAAAGCAATGCCTGTAATAATTCTTTGTTTCATTATTTTAAACCTCCAAAACGTCGATCTCTTTGATAAAACTGGGTCACACAAGCTTTAAATTCATATGGCGTAAATAATGGCCATGGTACATCTACAAACATTAACTCGCTATACGCTAGTTGCCATAATAAAAAATTAGAAATACGACATTCTCCACTCGTACGAATCATCAAGTCGACTTCTGGATAATCTTTAGTCATTAAGTGTTGAGTAATCATTTCCTCATCAATTTGCTCTGATTCAATCCCTAAATCATTGATTGTCCTCATCGCACAAACAAGTTCATCTCGTGACCCATAATTAAGGGCAAAAGATAAAATCATTCCTGTATTAATTGAAGTCTTTTCTATCGCATAATTTAAAACCTTTAGTGTATCAGCAGGTAATAAATCAGTTTGTCCTATCATTTGAATTCGAATATTTTTTTCCATTAACTCCCCAAGAAACTTATCAATAAATACAGCAGGTAGTTTCATAAGGTAAGAAACTTCTTCTTGCGGTCTCTTCCAATTTTCTGTAGAAAATGCATATAGAGTTAATACTTCAACTCCTTCATCATTCGCTGCGATTGCAATATTTCTAACATTGTCAGTACCTTGTAAATGTCCAAATGTGCGTTTTTCTCCTAACTTCTTAGCATAACGCCCATTCCCATCCATAATGATGGCTATATGTTTAATTTTTTCCATAATAAGAAATAAGTCCACAAAGGTGGACTTAGACTTTCATTATTTCCTGTTCTTTAACTTTCGCAGCTTGATCAATTTGAGCAATATACTCATCTGTTAATTTTTGGATTTTTTCAAGACAAGCCTTTTCTAAATCCTCTGTTAAAGTATCATCTTTTTTTGCTAAGTCATTACAGTCACGACGCGCATTACGAACTTGCACTTTTGACTCTTCAGCATATTTACCTACTTTTTTACAATACTCTTTACGCGTTTCTCCTGTAAGACTTGGTACGGTAATACGAACAACCACGCCATCACTTTGTGGTGGTAAACCAAGGCTTGACGCATTAATTGCTTTTTCAATATCTTTTAATGAAGAAGAATCATAAGGTTTTATTACCAGTGTTTTTCCTTCTTGAATTGAAATAGAACTAATTTGGTTTAATGGAGTTGGAGATCCATAATAATCTACCTCAATTCCATCTACTAAGCTAGCATTTGCTGCACCTGTTCTAACAGTGTTTAGTTGTAGTTCAAATTGGTGAACTACATGTGTCATTTTTTCATTGCATACATCTAAAATATGGTTCATCTTATTTCTCCCTCTTTACTATAGTTCCTATTACTTCGCCTCTAATTGCTTTGGCGATATTACCTTTTTCATTCATGTTGAAGACAAATAAATCAATATCATTGTCCATACACATACTTGTTGCGGTTGTATCCATAACAGCTAGTCCACGTTGAATTAACTCCATATATGTTAAGAAATCATATTTAATCGCTTCAGGATCTAATTTTGGATCTGCATTATAGACACCATCTACCCCATTTTTAGCCATCAGGATCACGTCAGCTTTAATTTCACTTGCACGTAGTGCAGC
>JAWXUG010000176.1:0-2264 GCA_044432885.1 Erysipelotrichaceae bacterium
ATCAACATATGCTGATGAAGGATACGATTTAATTATTGCAGTTGGATACTTATTCCAAGAAGCAATTGATACAGTTGCTCCTTTATATCCAGATTCAAATTTCTTATTTATCGACTCAGCTTCTGACAATCCAAATGTTATGAGTGCTGTTTACAGTGCTGAAGAAGGATGTTACTTAGTAGGTATCGCTGCTGGTCTTGAATCACTTGCTAGTGGATCAAACACTGTAGGATTTATGGGCGGTATGGAAGGTGAATTAATCGGAGCTTTCCAAGCAGGATTTGAACAAGGTGTATTAGAAGTAAATCCAGATGCTACAATTTATGTAGACTATGCTGATTCATACTCTGATGATGCAAAAGGTCAAGTTTTAGCTGTAAAACAATATGATTTAGGTGCTTCAACAATTTATCATGCTGCTGGTAATGCTGGTAATGGTGTAATTAAAGAAGCTAAAGAACGCGGTGGAGATGTTTGGGCTATCGGTACTGATAAAGACCAATATGCAGATGGTGTTATTGATGATGGATCTTCAGTTATCTTAACTTCATTTATCAAACGTGTAGACGTATCTACATACACTGCAGCTAATGCTGTACTAAATGGTACATTTGAAGGCGGAATTTTAAACTTTACATTAGAAAATGGTGGTGTTGGTGCTGAATTAAGTTTAGGACGCAACTTATCTGATGAAGATATCGCTATTATCGAAGACTACGCTGCAAAAATTGCAAGTGGAGAAATCACAGTAAGTGCAATTCCTACAATTGCAAACGGATCATCAAACAAATAGTTAATGAAAGTCTTATTTCTGATGAAATAAGGCTTTTTTAATTTTTTTATTAAAATAATTAAAAGTAAATCGGTATCAGCTATTTTATTAACCTTTATTTTAAGGTATAATAATGAAAAAGTAGGAAACTACTAGTAAGGGGTAAAAATGGAATATGCAATAGAAATGCTGAATATCACAAAAGATTTTCCAGGCATTCGTGCTAATGATGATGTGACAATCAAAGTTAAAAAAGGAAGTATCCATGCGCTTTTAGGCGAAAATGGGGCAGGGAAATCGACTTCAATGTCTATACTTTTTGGTTTATATGAACCAACAAGTGGAGTGATTAAAGTGAATGACAAACAAGTCAAAATTTCTAATCCAAATATAGCAAATGAACTTGGAATTGGTATGGTGCACCAACATTTTAAATTAGTGCACAATTTTACAGTAACGGAAAATATTATTTTAGGGAATGAACCAATGACAAAATTTTTCACAGTTGATACGAAAAAAACATCGGAAAAAATTAGCGAATTATCCAAATTATATGGACTTGAAGTAAATCCTAATCAAAAAATTGAAGATATTACAGTTGGTATGCAACAACGTGTTGAAATATTAAAAATGTTGCATCGCGATGCAGATATTTTAATATTTGATGAGCCTACAGCTGTATTGACTCCACAAGAAATTGAAGAGTTGATACAAATTATGAAGAAGTTAGCGAGCGAGGGTAAAACGATTATTCTTATTACGCATAAACTAAAAGAAATTAAAGCGGTAGCTGATCGATGCAGCGTATTACGTCGCGGTAAAGTAGTTGCTGAAGTTGATGTAGCAAATACCTCTGAGAAAGAAATGGCCGAACTGATGGTCGGACGTGCTGTAGATTTTGTTGTGAATAAACCGGAACAAGAAACAGGGGATACTGTTTTGTCTGTTGAGGATCTATTTGTAAAGTCAACAAGAGGCACAACTGCAGTCGATCATTTATCTTTCAATGTTAAATCAGGTGAAATCCTTGGTTTAGCAGGAATTGATGGAAATGGTCAATCAGAACTAATTTATGCTTTAACAGGCTTAATGCCAATTGAAAGTGGTAAAGTAAGTTTAAAGGGTAAAGATATTACGCATGTTAGCGTTAAAGAGCGCTTTAAAGCAGGCTTGGGACATGTTCCAGAAGATCGTCATAAACATGGATTAATCCTAGATTTTAAACAAAAAGAAAATTTTATTATACATGAGTTTGATGAAAAATTTTCAAAAAAAGGCTTATTGGATTTTAAGCAGATGGATGAAAATGCAGATCGCTTAATTGAAGAATTTGATGTTCGTAGTGGCCAGGGAAGAGAATCGATTGCCCGTACGATGTCAGGTGGGAATCAACAAAAAGCCATTATTGCTCGTGAAATTGATCGAAGTCCTGATTTATTAATTGTTGTTCAACAAACCAGAGGGTTAGATGTTGGGGCGATTGAATATATTC
>JAWXUG010000177.1:0-2232 GCA_044432885.1 Erysipelotrichaceae bacterium
ATCTTATATGTTGGTACAGATGTTAAATAACCTTTTTCAACAAGTTCATCTAAACTAATATATAATGCATCCATTGCGAAAGATGAATACGGCTGATAGGGAGAATTGCCAAACCCTAATGGATTTAAAGGCAGTATTTGCCAAATTTTAAATCCTGCTTTTTTTGTCAAATCAATAAATTCATAACTTTTTTTACCAAAGTCTCCAATTCCATGATTAGATGAAATTGAGGCAACAGGCATTAATATTCCCGCTTTTCTCATTTTGTGTCCTCTTTTGTTAATACTATTCCTGTTTTATTTTACTATATTTTATTGTATCAATCAAAGACAAACGATTTCTATTATATTGATAAATACAAAAAGTTTCTTTTACGCTATAATAAAGGAAGAATAGGAGAACCTCATGAAAACAATCCTTATTACAGGGGCAACTGATGGTCTTGGAAAAGCCATAGCCTTACAACTATCACAAAAAAATTATAAGCTTATTTTAACGGGTAGAAATCAAGAAAAAATGAATCAATTACTTAGCTTGATTCCAAATGAATTAGTCGTTTATCATCAATGTTTCGACATGCTAGAACAAGCATCAATCTACGCTTTTAATGAAAAAATAAAAAATATTAAGGTGGATATTCTTATTAATAATGCTGGGGCAAATTTAAAAAAGGAAAAAGTTGAAGCATTAAGTTATAAAAATATGGTTGATATGATGCAATTAAATTGTTTTGCTCATGTCATGATGATACAAGGTGTCTATCCACAAATGAAACAAAGACAAGAAGGTCATATCATTAATGTCTTAAGTTCATGTTGTAAGTTTGATAATGAGACGATGGCAGGCTATACCGCAAGCAAACAAGCCATGGATGCGGTAAGTCATATCTTAACTAAAGAAGCAAGAAATGATCATATCAAAGTTTCTTCGGTATATCCTGGAGGAATAGATACCCCTTTTAGATCCATAGCAAATCACAACTATTTAAAACCTGAAACTGTAGCCACTGCAATCATTCAATGTATCGAATTACCAGAAGAAGCCAATATGCATGAAATCGTTCTTAGGCCCTTGTGTGAATCAAATTTCTAAATAAAAAAATCTTATCAATGATAAGGTTTTTTATTTTAGAATCACTTCATGAATAATTTTCGCAATGCCATCCTCATGAATAGGTAAAGCAATATATTTAGCTACCTTTTTCAAAGGCTCAACAGCGTTTCCAACAGCACACCCATATTTTGCCTTAGTAACCATTTCAACATCATTTAACTGATCTCCAATGGTAAACACTTCATCCCATGTAAACTTAAAACGATCTAATACAAATTCAATTCCAGTTGATTTGTTCACTCGATTTAGTAACACATCATAAACATCACCACCAGCATTAACAAACCTAAGATTCGAACATTTCTTTTTCATTTCTTCAACTACCTCATCTTTAGCTCTCAAATAAACACTTAGTGGAGGAGATTGTAGATGACGTGCATATTGTTTATCAATAAACTTAAACTCTTCAAGTTCATCTTCCATAATTTTTAACCATGTAAATTGATTCCCGTATTCATAAATATACGATGCTTCATGATATTTCAATACCATTGGTAACTCATACTTTAGACTACACTCATAAATAAATGCCATATCCTGGGCATCGATTGTTTCACTGAAAATTAATTGACGGTTTGCATCCACTACCTCATTCCCATTACATCCGATAATGTAATCAGGTTTGACCACCAGAATTTCATCTTCTATACTCGCTTGAGTACGACCTGTCGCAATGGCTACTTTGATTCCTTGTTCCTTTACTTTTAAGATTGCTTCTATACTTGATTCGTATATACGATGATGTTTATGATCATAAAGTGTGTCATCTACATCAAATACTGCTAATTTAATCATCTTCTATCCAACCACTGAATCATTGTTTCAGTATATTTCCTTTCATTTATTAATCTACAATATTATAAACTATCTTTTTTAAGAATGAAATATTGACTTTTTAAAAAATAAAAAGTCTAGCAATAATGAACCAACCCCTGTCAAGTAGACACGGTAAATAAATAAAATTATATACATGACCAAGTTGATTGATTTCAACTTGGTTTTTGTTTTTTCAATTTTCTCCCAGAACTGTACAACACGAGGATTAGGTGTTATTGGATATTGTTCTGGTACATTTTGTTTTAATGCTTTCTTCCTCACTTCTAATGATGTTAATCCATT
>JAWXUG010000178.1:0-2149 GCA_044432885.1 Erysipelotrichaceae bacterium
CAAAATGGGCAAGAAAGAAAAACCCTAATAAGCCAAGAGAGGCTCCAAATACCGAATAATATAAGTATTTTTTAGCAGCTTGAATCGAATCCCTTGTTTGTGTATGTAAAACAAGTGGCATACTAGCCAACGTAAGTAGTTCAAAGAATAAATATAAGGTCATATAGTTACCACTAATACATACCCCATTCATCGCTGCTAATGAAAGAAAGAAAAATCCATAAAAGCGCTCATGATGCTGTTCATGTTTAATATAGTCCAAACTATAAATACCAACCATCGTCCACACAAAACATACTAGTGCTAAGAAAAATTTAGCCAAAGTATCAGCATTCAATCCAAAGGTTAACCCATTTGAAAGTTGTAATAATTGAATGTATTGTTCAGGTTGAAATAAAACCATCAAACTCAATAAAACATTTAATCCTAATAGCACTAAAACCGTTTTTCTACGATTTGACTCTATTCGATTAAATGGCATGAAGAATACACTACCACCTAAAATCATAGGTATTAAAATTACCAATAATAACATCACATGCCCCCTACTTAAACAACATGATTCCATTTTGAACCATGTCAAATAATGATTGGCCATATACACCTGCGATAAAATTTAAGGCAATAAAGCTAACCATTGCAATGATATAACTTATGTTTCTTCTTGAAGAATCATATTCAACAGGATGCTCAGGATGGGTATATAAAGTCATCATCGCAGGCACATAGTAACATGCATTCATCAAGGTGCTAATCCCCAAGGCAATTAGTGCAACAATCATCTTCGTACTACCCTCACCGATAGCTGCTGTAGCCAATGTAATCTTAGATGTAAACCCAGCAAAGAAAGGTAGTCCAATCATTGATAAACTTCCAACTATAAATCCAAATCCTGCTAATTTATCTCTAAATCCTGCGCCTTGAATACTTACGAAATCCTGTTTCCGATTAGAAACATTCATGATGCCCCCCGCTGATACAAATAATAGAGCCTTTGTAATCGCATGAATTAAAATTTGCATACAAGCAGCAATTAATCCATAAGTAGTTCCAAGTCCTATCCCCAAAAAGATATAGCCTATTTGAGCAACTGATGAGTAAGCTAACATCTTTTTCAAACTCTTTACCTTCATGGCTTTATAAGAACCAAAGATCATGGCAATCACCCCAAATGCAAACAATACGTTAGCTGCTCGCATTTCAAAGTTGTTGGTTTCCCCAATCATACGATAGAAAATTTTAATTAATAAGAAAATGTACCCTTTAGAAACAATACTTGACAAGATGGTACTTGAAGCAATTGTCGATTGATTATAAACATCAGGTAACCATGTATGAAATGGAAAACAAGCACTCTTAATGGCAAGCCCCATACTAAATAGACCAATCGTTACTCCTAATGGAAATGCATAAGTACCTGTAGCTGCAAGTTGAGCAACACTTATCGCAATATATTCCATTGCTAAATGTCCTGTTAAATCATATAAAATACAAATCCCAATCAAAAATAACCCAGATCCTAATAAACTCATCATTAGATAACGCATCGTTGCAACAAGTGCACGACCTCTACGATATCTCACCATAACTAAACCACAGGCTGCAATCGTATTAATTTCCACAAATACATAACTTGTAAATAAGTCATTGGTATAAATAAGCACCAATAATGAACTCATCAACAATAAGCAAAGAGTATAATATAAATTTATTTTTGTGTCTTCAACATCTCGTTGTAACTCTTTTAAGCCACCCATTAAAGACAATAACATAATACCTGTAAATGCACTTGCAAATAAAGTTTCAAGTGAACCGATACGGATAACGTTCCCCCATGGTGCGTCGAAGTGACCCATCATATAGGTATAAGAAAGTTGATTTACTAGCACAAAAGATAAAGTCATTAAGGACATAATCAATACTGCAACTAATACTGCAAGTGTAAAATAACGTGCTTTCTTTTCACTTAAAACAGAACTAATAACCCCTGATGATAAAGTCATAATAATGGTGAAAAAAGGAAAATTTTGTACAAAACTCATCTTATTCTTCCTCCATTTTTGATAACTCTACGATTTTATCAATATCTAACGTATGATAACGATAATATAAACGAATCGTTAAGGCCAACAAAAATGCTGTAATACTT
>JAWXUG010000179.1:0-2146 GCA_044432885.1 Erysipelotrichaceae bacterium
AGGATTAAAAGGTGGCGTTCCATGCCATTTTCCTGATACATCATTTTCGCAAAAAGAATAACCCTTCCCTTTTTTAGTTAATACATGAACAACGATAGGTCCTTCATGTTCTTTTGCAACTTCTAAAACCCGTACTAATTCTTTAATATCATGTCCATCCACAGGACCAATGTATTCTAAATCAAACTCCCCAAAAACACCTGCATCAACAACACCATGTTTCAAGGTGTTTTTTAATGAAGTCATACTATTTAATACTTGATGTCCAAACTTAGTTGTATTTAAAGCTTCCTTCATATCTCCTTTAATTTGAGTATATGGTGAACTTGTACGTAATTTATTTAACCCCTTACTTAATCCGCCAATATTTTGTGAAATCGACATATTATTATCATTAAATATAATAATCATATTTTTTTGCTCAAAACCAATATGATTTAAGGCTTCAAAACTCATTCCATTAAATAAAGAGCCATCCCCTACTACAGGAATTACTTGATAGGTTTCATGATTTAAATCTCTTGCGATGGCCATCCCCATAGCTGCAGATAAAGAAGTGGAAGAATGACCTGCTTCCCATACATCATGTTCACTTTCATTTCTTTTTTGAAATCCTGATAATCCATTATACTGTCTTAAACTAGAAAATTGTTCAGCTCTTCCAGTTAAAATTTTATGAATATAACTTTGATGACCTACATCAAAAAAGATTTTATCTTTAGGTGAATCAAAAACCTTGTGCAAGGCAATTGTTAATTCTACAATGCCCAGATTGCTTGATAAATGACCGCCTGTTTTACTAATATTATCAATTAAAAAACTTCGGATATCTTCCGCTAATTGGATACATTCAGTTGTAGATAGCCCTTTTAGAAATGTTGGGTTTTTAATATCTTTTACATTCATAAAACTACTTCCTTCTATTTTTTATTTCTTCAATCAATCCTTTTAATGATGTAGCATCCCAATCAACTTGATTGATGAGTTGATCACATTGTGCAAATAAATCATCTAACAACATTTTTGCTTGTTGCATATCATAAAAAGTTAATACAGTGACCTTATGATTTTCAATATCACTGTTTGCATTCTTACCTAGCTCCTCACTACTCATCGTTACATCCAAAATATCATCTTGAATTTGAAAAGCTAAACCAAGAGTAATTCCTAACTCATGAAATAAACTTAAATATTCTTTTTTATCAGCAACAATGGCTCCCATCATAAAACCTGCAGCAAACAGCTTACCTGTTTTATTAAAATGAATCCTTTTTAAATCTTCAAAGGTTTCTGCCTGTAGTCCCATATCTAAATCTTGGCCTAAAATCATGCCATTAGCACCCGCAAAATCGGATAATATTTGAATGCATCCTACTTTAACCTCATCAGAATAACTCGCAAAACTTAAATGTCTAAAAGCTTCACTCAATAAACCATCACCAGCTAAAATAGCTGTCGCTTCATCAAATTGCACATGACATGTTGGCATCCCTCTTCTTAAATCATCATCATCCATTGCTGGTAAATCATCATGAATCAATGAATAGGTATGAATCATCTCTAGTGAGCATGCTGCAGGATAAGCCATTGTCTCATCCAATGAAAATGCTTTCACTGTTTCGATAAGTAAATGACTTCTTAATTTTTTGCCACTTGAATAAAAAGAATAAGCCATAGCCTTTTTAACACGTGAATCACTCACACTATTAAGTGCTAAATTAAAATAGTTAAGATACATGATTATCTCCATCCTTTAAAGTTAACTCATTAATCTTAAGTTCATAATTTTTCAATTGACCATCTAACTCCTTAGATAAATGAAGCCCTTCTTCAAACAAAGCAATGGCTTCATCAAGTGAAACCTCATTACGTTGCAAAGCATTCACAATGGTATCTAAACGTTGTAGTTTATCTTCAAATTTATTCATCTTTAACCTCCATAATCATGGCCTTTGCATTTCCATCATGCAATTTAATATCGACCACATCCTGTGTTTTTAACTGTTTTATACTTTTTACTAATTTGCCATCGACACTCATCAATTGATAGCCTCTTGATAAGATTTTCAAGGGTGAATAAGCCTCTAATTTTTCAATATTTATTCCTAAATGATGAGCATTCTTATTAAAAAGATTTAACGTGATT
>JAWXUG010000180.1:0-2109 GCA_044432885.1 Erysipelotrichaceae bacterium
AGTTCTGCAAACTCGCCTGTTTTATATATTTTCATGGTATTACCTCTATGTATATATTATATCATATAAGTTGATTAAATACTACTAAATTGCGAACAGTTTATAACTCCCGCAAAGGCTTCATCAAGGGCGATAATGAGCGGTGCATCTTCATTCGCTGATTCAAATTTAGCAGCTACAGCTGAGAATAACGGCACATACATCGACATCGCTTTTTCCCCACCACTGTAAGAGAAGAACAAATGATTGGTCAATTCTTTTTTTGCCTCCCCTGTTTTTTGTGTAAGAATTTTAAAGTCAAACCACTGACGATAATCCATTGCTTGCTGCATCAAGGTATGAAAACTTAATAGATTTGAGGTTTGTTGTTGGGTTTTTCTAGCTTTTTCAATTAAAGCTCTAAAATGATTAGATAAACGCATACGATCTGATGCATTAAGCAATAATGGATCACTTTGTAACAAGGTGATTAAATCTTTCGTATTTAACTCATCTTCACTCTCGCCTGGTCTTTTATCCCATTTAAGATTTAAAACCAAACCACTACTTGTGTTCATTTCATTCATATAGCGATTCATTTTCTTAACCCAATCCATACTAGAATGAATATGTTTACGTATCTTTTGCCCAATAATATTGACCAATATTTCTTCAAATAACTCTTTATCAGATTCAAGAAGTAATAATTTTTCCAATTCAACATCATTGATTAACGCTTCATTTAACTCAAACATATTTACTTGTCTTCCCTGATATCTCGCTTGTACATCCAACCTAGAAGAAATATCATCTAACACATCACATGGTAAAATTGTTTGTATGGTTAAGTTATGTTCTTGTAAGTTCGCACGTTGGTTTAACACCAAGGTTTGTAAATCAATATTTAATTGATCCATTTCTTTTTTGGTTTGTAACTCTTTGAATTTTTCCTTTAAGCTCACTGCCCATTTCATCACGGGTGTTGTTTTGTCTATAACATAACCCAATGAGATTTCTGAAGCTAAAACATCGCGATATAACGTATATTGCTCCTGTTTCCTCCCTTGAATGATTTGGTGATTTTCAATGTCTTTTTGATATTGAATCACTTTTTCGTTCAATGAGCCAATTTTCATATGGCCTTGAGCAATCTTTTGTGGCAGTAAGCGTAAGCTTTCATTTAAAGTTTGTATACGTTTTTGAATTTCATGATACCCTTTTGCTTCTAACTGCTCTTGTTTATTAGCCATTTGACTTTCGATATATTTGATTTCATCCTTTAATTTATATACCTCACTTTCAAGGATCTTCAAACTCATTGTCTCATCATTTTTTCGTTGAAGATTTAGGGCCAGTATACGATTTTCCGAAAGATACTGTTGATGGAAACCAGACAGTTCATAGCTGCCTCTAAGTGCCTTTTCAAGTTCTTCACTCCATAGTTCAAACTGGTTTTTATTAGCTAAAATTCCTAATGAATGAGCTAATAATTGGATTTCTGTCAATTTGTCTTTTAACTTCTTTTGAATGATTTCTTCATTTTTCATCAAATCATTCACGATGATTTGATAGGCATCAAACAGTTGATTTGCTAATTGATAATCTGCCAAGCTTTTATGAAGAGCTACTTCATTTGGCATTGTATTTTTTTCATCAAACAATTTCGCTTGTTTTTCTTTTTCCTGTTCAATAATTTCTATATATAATCTTTTATCTTGTTCTAAGATTTTCAGTTCAGCTTCTAATTCACTGATTTTGAACAAACGATATTTTTCCCTTGAAGCACTTCCAATATATTGACTTGTTCCCTCTTTACTTAAGCTACCTTGCATCATTCCATAACTAAAACTGTTTTCAGTTAATTTGAAAACATCATTTTGTTCAAAATATAGACTAAAGAAAGTATTCATTTCATCGCTGATTCCACTTTTTTGTGTTGCCCTTAAAACATATGGCTTTATTTCATCCAATGGACATTTGCTAGCTACATAGATGTCATAGCTTCCCTGTTCATTATCAAGTACATCCTTCATATCCTCTTGCTGGATGACTAAGACATTTAATAATCCTGCATGTTTAAAAGCTTCTTCAACCTCTGCTTTCAATGATTCACTAATGCCTTGTTCAAAT
>JAWXUG010000181.1:0-2093 GCA_044432885.1 Erysipelotrichaceae bacterium
TTGAATGATTTCAACATAGTTTTTCGTATTTGCACTTGTTACACTTGCTTCTTGTAATTCGATTAAATAATCTAAGCCACCTACTACATCTAACAAATTTAAATCTTGTAATTTAGCATGTAATGTGGTGATATCTATTGGTTTTCTTTCATCATTAATCAATATAATCGCATGGAAAATTTTACGATGTGCATCTAAAAAGAAATCATCGCTATCAAGCCCTGATTCTATAACAATACGTACACTTCTTTCATATAAAATAATTGAACCTAAAAGCGATTGTTCCGCTTCTAAGTTATTTGGCATGACTTTCATAGTTATCCCTCAATTAAATGAACTCTTATTTGTCCAATTACTCCCTTATACAGTTCGATACGTACATTCGTATATCCTAGTGATTGTACAGGTTGGGTATCTAAGATTTTTCTTTTGTCAATTTTATATCCTGCTTTAGCCATTTCTTCAGCAATTTGTTTAGTTGACACAGACCCAAAAACACGTCCTTCTTTTCCACTCTTTACTTTAAAAGTAAACTCTTTTGTTTCAAGTTCAGCCTTTAGTGCTTCTGCTTGGTTTTTTAGTTCATGTTGGCGTGCATCTTCTTGATCATTTTGTTTTTTCAAAACATCTAAACTGCCTGAAGTCGCTTGTACAGCAAGTTTTTTGTTAATTAAAAAGTTACGTGCATAGCCATCACTTACTTCTTTAATTTCTCCTTTTTTGCCAACTTTTTTAACATCAGTCAATAAGATTACTTTCATTTTCAACTTCCTCCATTTTATATTCTTTTAATGCTTTTTCTAATTCTTTATTTATTTCAGCAATGCTTTGGTTTTGAATTTGTGTCGCGGCTTGTGTTAAATGCCCGCCACCATGCATTTTTTCCATAATTACTTGCACATTGATATTTCCCAAACTTCTAGCACTGATGGCAACGATATTCTTTTCAACATAAGCGCCAACAAATACAGCTTCTACATTTTTAATAGCTAACAATTGATTAGCCGCTTGAGAAATAAGGGTACGTGAGTAAATATTTTGATTATCCACTAAAGCGATAATTATTTCATCGTCCTGCTTTGCATAACTTAAGATTGTACTTCGTTTTGCAAAATGATCGTACGGTTCTTTTAACAGTTGATTACATAATATTGGGTCAGCCCCTTGTTGCCTTAATACACTTGCAATATCGAATGTACGACTACCTGTTCTTGCCACAAAATTATTGGTATCTATAATTAATCCCAAATACATGATATTTGCTTCTTCTTGAGTATAATCAATCGTTTTACTGAAGTATGGTATAAATTCATTAATTAATTCAGTCGTACTTGATGAACCTGGTTCTACATAAATTAAAATAGGCTGAATTTGTAAATCTACCTTACGTCTATGATGATCTACAATCGCAATTTTGTTCGCTTGACTTAATATTGATTTACCATTCGATATTTCTATGTCATGATGATCCACCATAATCACAAGGGTATCTTTTTGCAGTTGATTAAGTCCCTCTGACTCGGTTACAAATTGATGTTTGTTTGAAAGAACATCGTCATACTTTTTCATTACTTCTTGAATGACAGGCTCTATACCACCTGTTTTAGACACTATAGAAACTTGCTTACGATATAATTGCACAATATTACTCATTGCCAATGCAGCGCCAACACAGTCTGCATCCATTTCCTTATGTCCGCAAATAATGACATTACTTGATTTCACAATCAAATCCCTAAATGTATGGGCCATAATACGAACACGTACTTTTGAACGTTTTTCAACAGCTTCTGAATTTCCACCAAAAAACTGAATATCCTCGTCTACTTTACGCATTACAACTTGATCTCCACCACGAGATTGCGCCAATTCCAATAATGCATTGCAAGTTTCATCTAACACTTTTATATTGTTGCTTCCTCTTGCAAAAGCCATAGATACAGTTACTAACACATCGATATGTTTAGAAGATCTTTTTGTAGCTGACAAAATTGAAAAACGATCTTCTATAATTGCTTTTAATATATCCTCATTTAACACCACAAAGAAACGATTTGATTGAATGGACTTTACAACCATTCCATGATTATTAC
>JAWXUG010000182.1:0-2043 GCA_044432885.1 Erysipelotrichaceae bacterium
TTTCGAATAAGTTTTTTTCAATTTTAATTTCTTGTTTTCTTCGATCTTGTGCTTGCTTTAATGATGGGAGCACAAACCCAGTTTCTTTTTTTGTCATATATTTTATTACTCTGCCGAAAATAAAAACCAAGCTAGGCTTGGTCTATTGAGAAATTGCTGTAACTGGACAGACAGAAACGCAAGCCCCACAATCGATACAGACTGATTCATCACATGAAGCATGTCCTTCTGCATCCATCGAAAGTGCTGTAACTGGACATGTACCAACACAAGCGCCGCATCCAATGCAAGTATCTTTTTCAATAGTAACTGGCATGAGTAGACCTCCTTTTTTTAATAATGTTATTATATCACACCCTTATAATTTAACAAGGAATTTATTCAGGTCTGATTTGAATTCTTTGTATCGAAAGACTACGATTCTTCGCTTCATCAATTTCAATGATTACTGCTTGAAAAAGGCCTGGACCCGTTGCAACTTCAAACTTGGTACGTTGCTTATGCACCATATTTGAAATCACTTCATCTGTATCTCTTCCTATCACGCTATCATAAGCGCCGCACATCCCCACATCACTGATAAATGCTGTTTTACCAATAATACGCTCATCTGCTGTTTGCACATGGGTATGAGTCCCAAACACTGCATGGATATGATCTTGATAATAATTTGCGAAAGTAATTTTTTCACTTGTTGCTTCTGCATGTAAATCAACGATAAAATAATCTGCTTCCACTTTATCTAATATTTTATCCATTGCACTAAATGGTGATTCACTAATGCGATCCATAAAGATTTCACCACATAAATTAATTACACATAGCTTTTTATCAAGAACAGGATATACTTTATACCCTTGCCCATATTCCGTTGGAATTAAATTGACAGGTCTTACTAAATCATCTAGTTCATGAATAATTGTTTTTATTACATCTTTTGAAAATGTATGATTTCCCATTGTAATACAATCAATTCCTAATTTTTTAAATTGATGATAAATGCGACCACTGATACCTTTACCATGGGCCGCATTTTCTCCATTTGCAATTATAAAATCTGGTTTGTATTCATCTATCACAAGGGGTAGCTTATTCGCTACTATATCGCGCCCTGATCGTCCAACGATATCTCCTATAAATAGTATCTTCATTATTTTGCTAGTTCATTTACTCTAGTTTCACGAATTACGGTTACTTTAATTTGTCCTGGATATTGCATTTCTGCTTCGATTCTTTCACGAATTTCGCGCGCAATTAAGGTGCATTTTGCATCATCGACTTTTTCAGGTACAACTAAGACACGCACTTCACGTCCTGCTTGAATCGCGAACGTTTTATCTACCCCTTCAAAAGAGTTTCCAATTTTTTCTAATTGTTCAAGACGGTTAATATAATTTTCAATACCCTCATATCTTGCTCCAGGTCTTGCAGCACTTAAGGTATCAGCAGCAGCCACTAAATTAGAAATCAAGTGAGTTGCTTCAATATCTCCATGATGTGATCCAATCGCATTTAAAACCACTTCATTTTCACCATATTTTTTGGCGATTTTAACACCAAGTTCAACGTGTGATCCATCCATTTCAAAATCGATCGATTTACCGATATCATGTAATAATCCAGCACGTTTTGCTAGGGTTTGATTTAAGCCTAATTCAGCCGCCATCATTCCTGCGAATGAAGCAACTTCCATGCTGTGTAATAATCCATTTTGTCCATAGCTATAACGATAACGTAAACGTCCAATTAAACGTACAAGTTCTTTGTCCATTTTACCAATTCCAAGTTTAAAGCAAGCTTCTTCCCCTGCTTTAATGATAGTCTCACCGATTTGTTTGCGAACTTTCGCAACCACTTCTTCAATTCTTCCTGGTTGAATACGTCCATCTTTAATTAAAGATTCAAGGGCAAGTCTTGCCACTTCACGACGAATTGGGTCAAAACATGACACCGTAATGATATCTGGTGTATCATCTATGATTAGGTCAACTCCTGTAGCTTGTTCAATCGCTTTAATATTACGACCTTCACGCCCAATAATAC
>JAWXUG010000183.1:0-2009 GCA_044432885.1 Erysipelotrichaceae bacterium
ACCATATTTTTCAATAACTGCTTCACTATCTTGAATACTTGGTACTTCATCTAATAAAGAAACAATACGTTCAGCATTCGCTTGAGCCATTTGTGCCTCAGATAATAATTGGGCAATTTGTCTTAATGGATCAAAAAATTGTACGGCATACTGACAAAATAGAAACAAGGTACCAATTTCTAAGCTTTCTTGGAAGACTTGTTTGCCTCCAAACCATAAAATAAAGGCCATCGCTGTTCCACTAAATAAATTAATAAATGGGCGATAGACAGATTGTAAACGTCCAGCCTTCATAGAATATTGATTCATTAATCTTGTTTCATCTTTAAACTCTTGTAAATTAGTATCTTCCAAGACCAATGTTTTCGTAGTTTTTGCTCCATTTATCCCTTCATTAAAACTACCTGTTATTCTTGAGTTACGCATTCTAATAATACGATATAACTTAAGAATACGAATTTGAAACCAATAAGTAGAATACACCAATAAAGGCATTAATACTAATATAATACAAGCATAGCGATAATCAATCACCAACATGACGATTGCTCCGATTAAAACAGTGAGCAATCCCCATGAAAAATCAAAAATAGACCAAGCTAATACTTCAGCAATACGTGTAATATCACTGGTCACACGTGCTAAAATCCAACCTAAAGGATTGGAATCGAAGTATTTAAAGGATAAATTCATTAATTTTTGGTATACATCTTCTCTTAAATGTGCCCCATATTTTGATTCAATATGAGCACAATTTATGAAGATATAATAGAAACATTGAGATTGAACAATCGCAAAAATAACCGATATAACAATATATCCTATAAAATGGATATGATTAAATGATTGACCAATAAAATGATTAATCGCATATCGATTCAAAAGTGTAAAAGCACTTTCAGCAATCGAGGCAATTAATGTAAGTCCACATAGAAAATAGATATATTTTTTACATGGTTTTAAATATTGGAAGATTCTTTTCCAAACATTTAAATTAAAGCCATCATTGAATTCTTTTTCTTTAAATCCTGTTGTCATACTTCCTCCTCGCTAACCATTCTGCTTTGTATTTCATAAATACGCTTATATAAACCATCTTGATGAATCAATTCATCATGGGTTCCCACTGCACTGATTTTTCCATGTTCAAGGATTACAATCTTATCCGCACTCATCGCACTATTTACCCTTTGGGTAATGATAATGGTCGTTGTATTGGCATTAAGTTGTTTTAAGGCATCACGAATTCCCTTATCGGTCTCACTATCTACTGCTGATAAAGAATCATCAAAGATAATAATCGGTGTTTTATTAATAATAGTACGAGCAATCGCAATGCGTTGTTTTTGTCCTCCTGACAAGGTAACCCCTTTTTCACCTACAAGGGTTTCATAGCCTTGATCAAAGGAAACAATATCGTCATGCACACGAGCACTATTTGCTGCATGTTCAATCATTTGTTTATCCATTTGACGATTTGCTAACTGAATATTTTGAAAGATACTTTTTGAATATAGAAAAGGTTCTTGTAATACCAATCCTATTTGGTTTCTTAAACATTTTTTATTAATCTTTGATAGTGGAATATCATCAATTAATATTCTTCCAGAAACCGGTTCATATAATCGATTTAATAAGCTAATCAATGTACTCTTACCAGAGGCTGTAGGGCCTAAAATCGCAACAGTTTCTCCCTGTTCAATGATAAGATTTACCCCATCGACAATATGCTTATCATCTTGATAAGAGAAATGTACATCTTGAAATTCTATTTTCCCTAAAATTTCTACTTCTTCCCCACTTGTTAAATCTTCTTGAGGTTCATCTAAGATTTCCATTAAACGACCTATCGAAACCTTTGTCTTCCCCATTTCTGATAATAGACGACCAATTTGTCTAATAGGCCACACAATCATCGTTTCATAACTAAAGAAGATAATAAAATCCCCTAGTGTAATGGTCTGATTTGCTGCATAAACAACCCCCATCACAGCTACAAGGGTGATTTG